>JAYEKW010000154.1 GCA_034716895.1 Candidatus Neomarinimicrobiota bacterium | reverse complement strand
GCGATCCAACCACGGGTGAAGCCCCTGATGAGATTGGATCAGAAGCACTGAACCGTTGGTTATTCAATACAGATACGGTGGATAAAGTCCTGGATCATGTCATGACCGATGGGGTCAAAGTGGAGGGCGGAGATAAGCTGGGTAAAACCATCATCTTTGCCAAGAATCACAAACATGCCGTCTTCATTGAGGAACGTTTTAATAAGAATTATCCAGAGTACAAGGGCAAGTTCCTGAGGGTGATTGATAACTATGAAACCAAGGCTCAGGATCTGCTGGAAACCTTTGTGGATCAGCATGTAGAGCATGACCCCCAGATCGCAGTCTCAGTGGATATGATGGATACCGGTGTGGATGCTCCCAGGGTTGTGAATCTGGTATTCTTCAAATTGGTGAAATCTCCATCCAAATTCTGGCAGATGATTGGTCGTGGAACCCGACTTTGTCCTGATCTGTTTGCTCCTGGTGAAGATAAATCTCATTTTCTCATCTTTGATTACTGTCAGAACTTTGAATTCTTTGATGCAAACCCGGATGGGATTGTTGCCAGCTCCATCAAGAGTCTTACTCAGCAGATATTCGAGAACAAGTTGGAAGTCGCCATGCTGTTAAGGGATGAGAAGTATTCCACTGAAGATGATCTGGACATTCAAAAACAGTATATCGATGAGTTACATGCAACGATTGCAAGTCTTGACCAGGATCGTTTTGTGGTTCGCAAAGCGTTGCGCTATGTGACGGAGTATTATAATCGTTGGCGCTGGGATAATATTTCACGAGGGGATTGGAGCGATATCAACGAGCACCTGGCTCATCTGGATGTCCCTGAGCGTGGTGATGATGAATTAGCACGACGGTTTGATGTCTTAATGCTAAGTTTCCAGTTGGCACTCATCGGTGGATTCAAGTCATTTGAGAAATATGTGATAAATGTGTCATCAACGGCACGGGCTTTATTGAAGAAGCAAAATATCCCAACTGTGGGTGCTCATGTGGCACTGTTGACTGACCTTCAATCCGAAGTGTTCTGGAAGGCTGTCAATGTGAAACGGCTGGAAGATATTCGTCAGAATCTACGGGAGTTAATCAAGTTCCTGGATCGGGATCAGCAGGAGAATGTCTATACTCATTTTGAGGATGAGATTAATAAGGATGACATTCAACCTCGTGATGTTATTGAAGCCCATGTTCAGTTACAGAGTTATCGTGACCGGGTGGAATCCTATATCCGTAAGAACAAACACCTTGAGACGATCAAGAAGCTGAATAACAACATTCCCATCACTTCGGAAGATCTTATTGAATTAGAACAAATCCTGTTCGATGGGGATGAGCGCGGAACCAAGTCTGATTTCGTTATGGAATACGGGGATCAGCCCCTGGGATATTTCATCCGCAGCATTATTGGATTGAATAAGACAGCAGCGAATGAAGCTTTTGCATCCTTCATCCAATCAGGGAATCTGAAAGCGGATCAAATGACCTTCATCAAGCAGATAATAACTCACCTCACCATCAACGGAACGGTGGGAATGACACTCCTATTTGAACCCCCCTTTACCGATATTCACGATATGGGTCTCATGGGTGTCTTTGATGATGCCGAAGTGCTGAAAGTAAAGAAGATAATTGAGCGGATTAACCAGAATGCGGTGGCGGCTTGAGCCTTAACCCGCAACTTTCATGAGGGAGTGCAAAAGTAATTGGTTCATGCTATGCTTGTGAAAGTTACCCCCAATATTGACGCCTTCGCAAAAAGTCCCTCTCGCACGTCTACGCTCTACAAGCTTCGCCGCACAGGCAGAGCGCGCAGAGCGTTGTATTGAGTTCATCGAAATGACACGATGTGTTGATATATATGGATTTAGGAGTATTCATTATATGTGGTTGTATTTAATGGTTTTAGGGCACATTTCATGAATTCTCAGATACTTCTAGCGGTTTCATCAATATTGAAAAATCCACTTTGTACCTCATGTTTGACACTTGCGAAAGAATAATTCAGTAAAAACAAAGAGATAGGTTACGCGGAATTAGACTATTGTACTACATTCGTAATTTATTCAGTTGGCTGGTGATAAAGCATCATGAGAAGCATAGATCTAGCTGACCCTGATTTCTCCTGTTCCTTTTTTGTTCAATTCGGATTTTTTGTGGATCAAATGAGTTTTGATGCCCAATGATGAAAATAGTCGCGTTACATTTTTCCCAACAGAAGTTGATATTATGATGGGCTTCTTGTCATCATTGACATATAAGGGAATTAAACGGATTGTATCTAACTCTTCCATCAAGGTTTTCATGGTCAGAAGTATGGATTAAACCTGAAGGTGCTTCCCACGGGTCAACTGCCTGCCAATGCTTTGTACTACATGATCGGGATGTTGGTATTCAATCTGGTCAAGCTGATGCAGTTAACAGTCCTGCCTGCTAAATGGCACCACAGTATGATTACCAGTATACGTCACAAGTTGTTCAGAACTGTGGCCAGGGTGGTATCAAGTGGTCGCCAGTTATGGTTGGCTATCACGGCTGCTGCAGAAAAAGTCAACCTGCTGATCCAAAGTAGGGAGAAAATTTATGCATTGGAGTAGATGTCAACAATGAAGTGACCGAAAAACAGGTTTAAAAGAAGGTGGCAGGTAGACCCTCATGGAGGCTTAACCTCAAAAAGTCGTCGAGGGGACTATTAACAGGCTCTATAACAAAAAATGGAGAACACTGACTTACTAAAGATCGCTGAAATGATATTTATCTGAACTCAATAATTATTTTGATGAAAATCATTATCCTGGAGTCCTCATCTGACTTTTATATCGGAATCAGGGCAATAAATGAAATCGTATTTTATCTTGGATAACAAAGAGCAAATATTTATTATGGATACAAATTATTAACAGTGTGACATAAATGGGGAATAACATCACGTCCTGTTCCAACTGTATCTCAAATGCCACGTCCACCTCGAAAGTATTTCGTATTCGGTAACAGTCTGATTTAAACGGGTTATGACCCGTTTAAGTTTCGTATTTTAGCACTCCCAGTCCCTTCGGTAAATAGTGAATATTATTTCGTAAAGGGACACTCATGTACTTTTCCGCATCATCCAGAAAAACGTTGATCATCTGCTTGATGATGATGACCTTAATTCCTTCAACGACACTTGCCTGGGTTGAAACTATTCTCACGCCATCGGGCTCTATTGGGGGCTATAGTTTTGGTTATAGCGTTGCAATAGATGGAGATTACGCTGTTGTCGGTGACTACAGTGAGCGCAGCGATATGGGTACAGCCTATATTTTTCACAAAGCAAATGGAAGCTGGATTCAACAAGCCAGACTGGTGGCCAGCGATTCTTTAGCTGGAGACAATTTTGGGACATCTGTAGATATTAGTGGTGATTATGTGGTTATTGGTTCACCGTGGGATGATGATAGTGGTAGTAGTTCAGGTTCGGCGTATGTTTTTCAAAGAGTGAATGCGACCTGGACCCAGCTGACCAAACTCACTGCAGATACTGCAAATGCTGGGGATAATTTTGGGCATACTGTTACTATTGATGGAGATGTTGTAGCAGTGGGATCTCCCTATGACGATGACAATGGGTCGGCATCTGGAAGTGTTTATATTTTCACTAACAGTGGCGGCAACTGGTCCCTTTCTCAGCAATTAGTAGCGAGCGACGCTTCAGCTGGATACGCATTTGGGTATGCCACAGCTCTATCTGGTAATTACCTGTATGTCGGTAGTCCTTACCAGACTTCGCTGGGAATTTCCGCTGGCGCTGCTTATGCGTTCTTTTACAATGGTTCCTCTTGGAGTCAGCAAGCGCTGATTACAGCTCCAGATGGGGCGACTGATGATAGTTTTGGTCATTCCGTTAATACAGATGGGAATAAAGTGGTCATTGGTGCCCCCTGGGATGATGATGCTGGGAGCGGATCAGGTTCTGCTTACGTATTTGGCAGAAGTGAAACTAGTTGGCTATATGAATCAAAAATTACTGCCAGTAATGCTGGAAGCAGTGACTTGTTTGGTCGTGCAGTTGCCATTTCTGGAAATGATCTATTAATTGGAGCTGAGCAGCATGATAATAGTACAGGGGCTGCCTATCAATATCATTGGGATGGTGCGACTTGGATTGAGACCAATGAAATTCACCAATCAAATCCAGTTGCCAATGATCGGTTCGGTTCGGCTGTGGCATTTAGCGGGAATGAGATGATCATTGGGGCATACGGAGAAGGTGATGAAGGGACTGCACACCTCATTAATTTTAGACCTGAAGCGCCAGAGAACCTGATCCTCACAGCTGGAGATCTCTCTGTAACCCTGACGTGGGAAGCAAATAGTGAATCGGACATCTCCCACTACAAGATTTATGGTGGCACAACACCAAATCCAACAACTTTGGCCGCTACGAATAGTGGGGGTGTCAATGATACAACTGTTACTTTAAGCGGTTTAACCGACAATACGTCCCATTATTTCTATGTAACTGCTGTGGATGGGCATGGTGGTGAGAGTTTCCATTCTGAAGGTACTATGATCGCTTTTGGATCTAATGAATTCAAACTTGGACTCGCCACTGGTGAAGCTTCGGACCTTTTCGGTCGGGCCGTGTCTATTGATGGCGATTATGCAGCAGTTGGTAATTCGTATGATGATAGTAATGATCCTCGATCAGGATCAGTCGATATATTTCGAAAGGTGGGGGATAGTTGGAGTTTTCAGACAAATCTCATGCCCGATATCAGTTATCGAGGGATGCAATTTGGTGTCTCAGTATCATTATCTGGTAATTATTTGCTCATTGGCTCATTGGACAATGCCGGGGGAACCAATAGCGGAGCAGCCTTCGTATTTTATCGAGATGGTGAAAATTGGCAGCAGCAGGCCAAATTGACGCCCAGTGATCCAGCTCCCCATGACTTTTTTGGACTCAGCGTTGCCATTGATGGTGACTACGCAATCGTCGGTTCTTCTTATGATGATACCTGGAGTACAGATGCAGGATCAGCATACATCTTTCACCGGACAGGTGCAGCCTGGAGTCAAACCCAGAAACTTCTGGGCAGTGACGGTGATTATGCAGATCATTTTGGAGAATCGGTAGATATATCCGGTAACTCAATAATAGTTGGTGCGTCAAATAATGATCAAGGTGCTGATGGCTCGGGAGCAGCCTTTATTTTTGGATTCGATGGCTCGAGTTGGTCAGAGGAGTCCAAAATTGTCCCTGGAGATCCGACTGCATCAAAATTCTTCGGCAAAGCCGTAAGTATTCATGGTGATTACGCAGCAGCAGGTGCCACCTGGGATGCTGAACATGATACACAGGCCGGAGCAGCCTATATTTTTCACAGATCTGGAGGAAATTGGTCTCAGCAAGCGAAACTATTTGCCAGTAATTATGTGCGGGTTGATCAATTTGGAACATCCGTATCCATATCGGATACCGATTTGATCGTTGGAGCACCTTACCACAATGACACCTATGCAAGTAATTCTGGTTGTGCTTATCAATTCATCCGTATGGGAGACAGGTGGGTAGAGAATTTAATATATACTGACGAAAATGGAGACAATGACCATAATTATGGGTGGGCGCTCGACCTTGATGAAAAAACAGCTATAATTGGTGCTCCAGGGGCTGATGATGGTGGTGCTGCTTTTATAAGAACTCTCCCTCCAGATACACCTGCTTATCTGGTGCTGACTCCCGGTGATGGACAGGTCACATTGACCTGGGATGCGGTAAATGATAACAGCATTCTTGGTTATTCTGTCTATGGTGGAAATCAGCCACACCCAAACTCGATAGTTGCCTCCAATTATTCAGGAGTAAGTGACACCACAGTGATCCTTTCTGGCTTATCTGATACCAGCAATTATTATTACTACATCAAAAGTCGGAATTTAAATGGTAACGAAAGTTCAGGTTCTGAGGCAGTCATGATATCCTTTGGATTGAGGGAGAACAAAATCACGGCTGCCAATCTAATCGATGCTGATAACTATGGTGGTAAGGTTGCATTGAGCAACGATTACGCCGTCGTAGCGGCCTCATCCAGAGATGAATACGGAGAAAATTCAGGACAGGTATTTGTCTATCATAGGACAGAGTACGGCTGGTACCAAAAAGCAAAGCTGAAGGCAAATGATGCTTCCAGTGGGGATTATTTTGGCAGCTCAGTAGCCCTCTCAGGTGATTATATTCTGATTGGCGCAAAAGAAGCTGACGGCATTGGGGTTGGAACGGGAGCAGCATACATTTTTTACTATAGTGGCCAGAACTGGCAACAACAAGCTAAGTTGACTGCACTCGATGGGGGCAGCTTAGACCACTTTGGAGTTTCAGTAGATATAGATGGGGACTATGTCATTATTGGTGCAGAAGGAGACGATGATGGACTTAATGCAGCCGGTGCTGCCTATATATTTGCCAAAATCGATACAGCCTGGACCCAACAAGCTAAACTGCTTGCAGGGGATGCTGAAATGCGAGATTACTTCGGTAATGCAGTTGCCATTGATGGTGATTATGCATTGATCGGAGCCTACGGTGAAACTGGATATGCTGGTGCTGCATATGTATTTATGCGGGCTGGAGGTGCCTGGGGCCAACAAGCTAAACTAAGTGCTAGCGATGCATATACGCGGGATAAATTTGGAACTTCTGTCGCACTTGATGGCAATTATGCTCTAATAGGTGCCGATCAGGACGATGATTATGGAACCAGATCCGGATCAGCATATATCTTTCAACGGAATGGAACCAGTTGGGATCAACAGGGAAAACTGACTGCTGGTGATGCTGAAGCGTATGATTATTTTGGGATAAGCGTTGCCATCCTTGATGATCAAGTTCTGATTGGTGCGTATCAGGAAGATACACCTGCCTCAAATTGCGGGGCTATGTATCAATACGGTTGGAATGGTTCGAAATGGGTGGAACAATCAAAATTCGCTCGCTCGGATGCTCCTACTGGCAGTTTCATGGGGTATTCTGTTGCATTATCCCCGAAATACATGATGGGAGGAGCTTATAGTGATGAATCGGCTTACATAATTGACTTGCCGCCATTTGCTCCTACGGGACTGACACTGACACCTGGTACTCAACAGGTGACCCTTGACTGGGATAGCAATGATGAGTCTGATTTCAGTTCTTACAGAATATTTGGAGACACTCTAGCAAATCCAACTATGCTGTTAAACACTATCACCGACCGTCTGGATACCAGCGTGGTAATCGCAAACTTAGATGAAAACCAAAATTATTTCTTTTGTATAACTGCAACTGATGTTTCAGGACAATCAAGCGGCTATTCTGAGAGCCAGGTAGTCGCATTTGGTCCAAGATCCTTTACACTAGCTGAACCTGAGGGTGATGAAGTAAGTGCACTTTTTGGTTTTAGCCCAAGCGTTGATGGCGATTACGCTATCGTTGGGGCCTGGGGTGATGATGAGGCAGGGAGTAACGTAGGGGCAGCTCATATTTATAAAAAAATCAATTCGACCTGGGTACATCATGCCAAGCTGCTTGCCGGTGATGGTGCGAGCACAGATTTTTTCGGTCAATCCGTAGCTATTTATGGGAACTATGCCGTGGTTGGAGCAGCCAATGATGATGATGCGGGTACCTCTTCTGGCTCTGCTTATGTTTTCCATCGCACTGAATCTGGATGGTCAGAACAGGCAAAACTGACTGCATCGGATGCCGCTGCAGGTCATTCATTTGGTAAAAAAGTTACTATTTATGGAGATTACATCGGTATAGGTGCGTCTGGATCAGCTGCAAATTCAGTGTATGTTTTCGTCAGGAGTGATACAGTATGGACCGAGCAGCAAAAATTGTCTGGAGGTTATAATCATACTAATGGAGGCAGCAGAATTGTCATTGGCTCACAGTCTTATAATGGTCACGGTGGCGCTTTTGTCTTTGATCGTAGTGGGACCGCATGGACCCAGACGGTGATACTGGAAGCCTCAGATACCCAATCTGGAGATAGCTTTGGTCAATCAATTTCTTTGGACGGTGATTATCTGGCTGTTGGTGCAGTAGGAGATGATGACCTTGCTGATGGATCTGGTGCAGTCTATGTGTTTGAGTTGTCAGATACAAGTTGGGTCGAACGTGCAAAACTACTGGTTAGTGATGGAGGTAGCTCAGATTATTTCGGAAGAAGTGTAGCCCTCGAAGGTGACAATCTTATTGCTTCTGGCAGCAATGGTTGCTTAATCCAACATTTTGCCCGTTCTGGTTTAGAATGGAATATTCAAACCACATTGCCCACCGGAGATTACGTAGATATTGCGGATGGCTATGCAGTTTATGAAAATAATTATGCAGTATATCTGCAAAAACTGCCTCTGAAAGCTCCCGCAAATCTTGTTGCCACACCAGGGGAATCTGAGGTCAGCCTTTCCTGGTCACCTAGTGCCCATAGTGATTTTTCAGAATATCGAATCTACGGAGGTACCAGTCCTGATCCAACTACTCTAATCGGAACAAACTCGGACAATTCAAGCAATACAACATTTACTGCTGCTGGTCTGAGTGAGAATACCAGCTATTTTTATCGGATAACGACCGTTGATGTGACCGGTGTGGAGAGTGCCTATTCGTCTAATGTATTGGTTGCCCTTGGACCGGATGAGTTCAAACTAACATCTATAGATATTGCTGAGGGAGATGAATTTGGCTGGTCTATAGATGTTGATGGAGACTATGCTATAGTGGGTGCACCGAAAGATGATGATAGATATGAATCATCTGGCTCGGCATACATTTTTAAGAGAACAGGATCTGCCTGGACCCAGAGTTGTAAGCTAAACGCCGGGGATCCAGGAAGTTCAGATAATTTTGGCTGGTCCGTTTCAATAGATGGAGACATAGCCGTTGTTGGTGCTCAAAATGACCATTTTGACGGTATGTACCAAGTTGGATCAATCTATGTATTCAAACGATCAGGGGAGGACTGGACCCAGGAAGCCCGTTTACTGGCAAGTGATTACTCTGGTGGTAGTTATTTTGGTTTCGATGTCTCCTTGCATGGAGACTATATCATTGTTGGTGCGTATCGGAATGCGAATTCGAACGGTTCTGATGCCGGGGCTGCCTATATCTTTTACTATGATGGAAGCACCTGGTCTGAGCAAACCAAGCTAATCGTGCCAGATGGTGGCAATGACTATTTTGGCTATTCAGTAGATATAAATGCTACTCATGCCATTACAGGAGCCTATTTAGCTGATGACACCTACAACGATGATGGAGCCGCCTACATCTTTGAAAGATCAGGTACTTCCTGGACTCTACAGTCCATCCTGCATGGCCATTATGGATCAGGAGATCATTTTGGAGCCTCAGTCTCCCTGAGTGGTGACCGTGCCATTGTGAACCAGGGATACAATGCCGGTCGGGCATACATTTTTGAGCTCGAGGGATCAAATTGGATCGAAAAGAAGGAGTGGGTGACCTATTGGAATGGTTTCGCATGGAAAAGCGATATCAGAGGCGATTATGCTATCATCAATCAGGTTCAAAATAGCGAAAATGCAACTGCAGCAGGAGCTGCATATGTCTTCGTTAAAACGAGTGTTGGATGGCAGGAGGCTCAAAAGTTCCTGGCAAGTGATGGTGCTGAATGGGACCGTTTTGGCCATGATGTGGAACTATCAGATGATTATGCAGCTGTGACGACGCCTTACTCTAATTCATCCAGTGGTGCGGTGTACATCTATGATCTTGAACCACTGCCCCCTGCAAATCTTACAGCAAATATTGGGCTGAACCAATTAACCTTGAACTGGAGTCCCTGTGAGGCTGCTGATTTTTCAGAATATCAGGTGTATGGTGGTACAACGCCAGCACCGACAGCATTAATTGCAACCCATTCTGGATCAAAAAATGATACCACTTTGAACCTTACTGGTCTGGATGAAGATGCACACTATTTCTACCAGATTAGAGCTGTAGATGAAAATGACAACCAAAGTCTTTTTTCCAGCGCCACTGCAGCATCTTTTAACGATCCCAGAACCAGCCTGATTGGAGCTGATATTGCTGGTGAGGACAGATTCGGTACAGGTGTTAGTATTGATGGTGACTATGCCATTGTGGGCTCTAATTGGGATGATGATGCTGGTTCAAGATCTGGCTCTGCGTACATCTTCAAGAAATATGCTGATGGCTGGGTTCAACAAACAAAACTGATAGCTGCTGATGCAAAAGCCGTAGATTATTTTGGTTGCGCAGTAGATATCAGTGGTGATTATGCCATTGTTGGTGCTTACCAGGATGATGATGGTGCCAGTAACTCAGGTTCAGCCTATATTTTTAAACGCTCAGGGCAACGTTGGTTACAACAAGCTAAAATCGTTGCAAATTCACCCATTGAGAATGAATGGTTCGGTTATTCAGTAGCAATTGATGGGGACTATGCTGTTGCTGGAGGTCGAAATGCCTATGGTAACGTTGCCTATTCTGGGGCAGCATGGACATTTCATCGTGACAACAACACTTGGATCCAACAAACCAAGCTGATTGCATCGGATGGGGCTTATGGTGATGCATTTGGTGAATCTGTAGATATCTCAGGAGATTATTGCTTAATTGGTGGTTCCAACGCACGAGCAGCATATATGTTTATAAGGAATGGATCTGCATGGGACTACCAAACAAAAATAACAAGCTCTGCTTCTTACCCCTACCAGTTTGGTCGAACGGTCTCTATTCAAGGTGACTATGCCTTAATAGGGGCAATGAGCC
>JAYEKW010000153.1 GCA_034716895.1 Candidatus Neomarinimicrobiota bacterium | reverse complement strand
GAAAAGTCATGAATTACTTTGCTACACACTGGAAGAGATACTGGTTGAGAAGTTGCGATCAGTGATGCAGCGGGTACAGGCCAGGGATTTCTATGATATCTGGTATCTCATTGAAGATCAGGGGATGAATGCTGGCTATCTCACACCTGACTTCGAAACAAAGTGCGAGCAGAAAGGTCTCAAGCCAGGGGAGTTCCATGCAAAGCTCCAACAGCGCATACCCCAATACCGGGCGAGGTGGAGAAGCTCAATCACCTCACAGATCCAGGATCTTCCTGACTTTGAGAAGGTGCTGCGTGAGGTGAATCGCAAGCTCAAAGATTTTCCTGTCAGCTGATTTCCAGCATCCACACTGGAGGTTTATATAAAGGCCGTTTATGAGATCCGTCTTCGTCCGCCTTCGCTTCTCCCGACGCCGTTGGCGGGGTCCAGCTTCGTCGTGACTGCGCCGAGACAAGCTGCAAAAAAGGGCCTTAATTATGAGACACCGTTTTTGAGATCCGGCTTCGCCTATTATTACTGAATCATATTGTAATATTGTTTGCATAAACCTGATTAATATGACATATTCCGCACACGATATTACAAAACTATGAAGCCACAAGATTATATTAAACACTTAAATAACAAGGGGGTATGGTCATTCACCCATACTCAGGCAGCTGACTTTTTGTCAAAAGATGTTACAGCCGCAATCCGAATCCTGCGGAATGATGGCAGAATAATTGATCCAGCAAGAGGATTCTATGTCATTATCCCAGAAGAGATTAGTCTTACCCAGAGATTACCTGGGGATAGATTTATTGATGATTTAATGAAATTTTATGATGTGCCCTATTACGTCTGTCTATTAACGGCAGCTCTTTATTATGGCTCAAGTCATCAAGCTCCACAAGTCTTTCAAGTCATGACCAACCCAGCTAGAAGGGATATCCGTGTTCGTGGAAATAAGGTTGTATTTCACAAAAAGGAGTTAGTCCTTGAGACACCAACTATCCTAAAGAACACACCAACAGGATACATGAATTTATCAACTCCTGAAGCTACCATTTTAGATTTGATTCAATTTAATATACATATTGGCGGAATTGACTACGTAGCTACCGTGATATCAGAGATGCTTGATAAATTATCATCGCGTAAATTAGCTGTTACCTTTAAAGCGTATACACTCCCAATTCAACAGAGAGCTGGTTACATTCTTGAGTTCCTGGGGTTTACAAAGGGTATGGATCGAATCTGGAAGCAGGTAATGAAAGGAAAACCAATATATACACCACTGGCTGCTCATGGCAAAAAGGATAGAATCCCAAAAGACCCCCGATGGAAGGTCATTGTTAATCAGACAATAGAGCTTGATATATGATTTCACAAGCGACTATTCTGGAGTGGCAAAATATAGCTCCTTGGCAAGTAGACGAACAGATTGAACAAGACCTGATCATATCCAGAATTCTCACCGAGATATATCAATCTGACTTTCTTAGGGATCGATTGCTTTTTAGGGGAGGGACAGCTTTACATAAACTCTATTTTCCGGAACCTTTGAGGTATTCTGAAGACTTAGACTTTGTACAGATAAAGAGTGAGCCTGCTGGCCCAATTGCAGATGAAATTAGAAAGATCGTCGAACCATGGTCAGGCAAAGCTCAAACTGATGCCCGCCGGGATTCATTTAAAATGTATTTCCGGTACACACCGGCTTCAGGTCAAATCCCAGAAACCAGAATTAAACTGGAGTGGAATACTCGGGAGCATTTCACCTTGTACGGAATTCAGAACATTCATTTTGGGGTGGACACAAACTGGTATAAAGGTGATTGCTCAATCCAAACATATGCGTTAGATGAATTGGCCGGGACAAAATTGCGAGCTCTCTATCAACGAAAAAAGGGCAGAGACCTCTTTGATATTGCAGAGCTTATGAATAGAAAGTTAATTGACCCGGATAGAACCGTAAACGCGTATCGTAAATATCTTGATTATGGTGGAGCCAACGTAAGTCAGCGAGAGTTTGAGCTGAATCTCAAAGAGAAGCTACAAGATCCAATCTTTCTACGAGATATGGATCAGCTCAAGCATGCAACCCTTGAATACGATCCTCTTAGGGCATTTGAAAGCTTACAGCCTTTGATAGTTCTGATGTAAATCCTCAAATATTAATGGACTTAGTATTACGCACCTTCTACCTGATTACTCATATCCGAAAAACCTGGGTTTATGAGACTCCATTTTCATCCCATTTGATTCTGATACGTTTTTGAGACGATTTTCGTATATAGGAATGGAAAATCTATCTGTCATGTAGGGGGAGTAGGTATATAGATATTAATCTATAGCTGCGTTTCATGCCCCCGGGTGTCTATTTATCGACCGTTTATGAGATCCGTCTTCGTCCGCCTTCGCTTCTCCCGACGCCGTTGGCGGGGTCCAGCTTCGTCGTGACTGCGCCGAGCCAAGCTGCTAAATAGTGCCTGAATAATGAGACACCCATTTTGATACAACACATTGCAAGACCTCAGCTTATTGGTCGATGTTTCTTTACATGAATAGAAGGATAAAGAGTTGGCTTTTTGGATGTATACAGTTATACACCGCTGAGTATATAACTGCGTATAAGTTGCACAGTTATGAGCCCAACGAATTCGGTGTGAAGGGCGATCTGCTTTCATTTCAATCAAGTAGTGCCTGCAGGGGCGTATCCGCCAGCTGGCGGAGAAGACCGGTGGCGTATGTGTCACGGCACTTGCAATATCCTTCCTAAGTTCTATTTCAGAATTGTCTGGGTATCATCATATCGATTGCCTGATGTCGCTCAATCATCTAACCTGCATTATTCATGAACTATTGCCACGAAGACACTAAGTCACGAAAAGTATTAAAGTTATGAACAAGGTCATTTTAAACAGTATTATTTGTATCTGTGAGTGATAATTTTTGATAAGCATATATTTTATTAAACTTTGTGTCTTGGTGACTTAGTGGCTATGAATTATTTAGGTTAATGGACTTTGGGAAAGATTTGCAACTTTGGCAATTTTATCAGGTGCTCCAAGAACGAATAGAACATCATTTGCACAAAGGGGAAGATTTACCTTTGGGTTTGATATAATATTTGAGTTTCGACGTATGGCTAAGACTGTAACACCATATGTTTTTCTCAATTCAATTTCAATTAAACTTTTTCCGACAAAGAGTGATTTCTCTACAATCCGTAAGGTACTAACTTCAACATCAGGAAGCTGAAGGTTTAACTCAGATATTGATGAGGAATCTCTGGAAGGGTGTCTAAACATTTCGTATCCATCAGATCTAATTTCGCAAACCAGAGCATCAATTTCTGCTTTAGGAATGAGATATTTTACCAGCACTCTGCTAAATATTTCTACAGAGGTCTCAAATTCTTCGGGAATAACCTCCTTTGCCCCTAATTCATAAAGTGGTTGCATCTCTTGGATATAGCGACTTCTGACAATCAGGTGCACATTGGGATTAAGGCGGAGTACCAGTTCAGTTATCCGTCGTGTTGATGTGGGATCATTAATAGCGGTGACAACAACTCTTGCAGCGTTAATATTTGCATGTTGAAGGACAGCCTCTTGAGTTGAGTCGCCAAAGAATATGGGTTCTCCCTTTGCCCTTTCATCTCTCACCGTTTCCGGGTTCATCTCAATAATGGCATATGGGATATTTGAGAGATGAGCTGCTCTGGCCACATTTCTACCATTAATTCCAAACCCGATGATGATAAGGTGATCTTTCATTGTGTTCACCTTTACCTCAGGAACAGGTGAAAATCCTAATTTGAGTATTCCTGGCAGAGGTAGCCGTAGCATCCTATCAGCTATTTGCGGTGCCAGGGCAATGATGAAAGGTGTGGATGCCATGCTGAGTATTGAAACGGCGAGAAACATCTGATAAATATCCCCGGAGAGCAATCCATGTTCAACTCCTGAGCGCGATAGGATGAAGGAGAACTCACCCACTTGACTCAGAGCTAAGCCTACCAGGATTGAGGTTCGGAATGGTAAACCTAGTAACATTATACTGATGCTGGTTAGAGTAAACTTTAATACCAACACACCAATAGTGAGCAAAATAATGAGGATCGGGTTTTGGAAGAAGAAGCCAATATCCAGCAGCATGCCAATTGAAACAAAAAAGAAAGAGGTAAAAATATCTCGAAAAGGGATGATGTTTCCAAGTGCCTGGTGACTGTATTCGGATTCGGAAATGATCAGGCCTGCCAAAAATGCACCCAGGGCCAGTGATAACCCTGCCTCAGCTGTTAACCATGCAACCCCGAGGCAGATTACAACCAGACTTAGTAGAAAGATTTCCTGGCTACGAGTTTTAGCAACTTGATACAAGACCCAGGGGACTAGCCATTTAGTGCTAACTATTACCAACAGAATGATACCGATCGCTTTGGCTAAAAGTAGGAGCACAGACGCACCCGCATCTCCCGTTGCACCTGCTAACATGGGAGTAATAAGAATCATTGGGACAATAATAATGTCCTGGAAAATCAAGATTCCAAGTGTTGTACGACCATGAGGACTATCAACCTCGGCTCTTTGTTGGATGAGCTTAAGCACAATAGCTGTACTACTCAAGGCCACGAGAAATCCGATGAAGATGGCCTTGTTTAAAGCGAGGTCAAACCATGTGGCTGCAAATACGGTAGCTAAAAAGGTCAGTAATACTTGTAATGATCCACCAATTAGGACAGCCTTCTTAATTTGCAGAAGTCTTTTTAATGAGAACTCGATCCCAATGGTAAAAAGTAATAATACGATACCAATTTCTGCAAGGATCTCAACTTCATGAACCGCTTTCACTAGCCCGAACCCATATGGCCCAACTAAAATTCCGGTTAATAGAAAGCCAACAACTTCTGGAATTCGCAGCTTATGACAAATGAGAAGAACAACTATGGCAAGTCCAAAAATAATAACCGTATCATTTAGTAGTGGTATACCCATATCCCAACTTTCTCTATTTTAATAGTACCCCTCTCAAAATCAATTTACATCCTACGGCATTGATTAGGCTTAGTCCACAAGGATTATTATTTATACCTGTCAAAACATGTGCTATATCAACGACACCATCATTGAACCAGTAAATCATTAATAAGCATAATATATGACAATATATCATCAAGGACGTAATTATTCAGCTTACAAATTAATGTGACTTTTCTTTGCCATCTACATGTAAGCTGGACAATAATTATCCAAATCCTTTTAACCCAACTACGAATATCAGTTATGCATTACCAGTGGCAAAGGTGTCGACAATGTTGATACCGTACAAAATGATTTTCTAAGCACCCTTCACGCTGATAGTAAGTTCAATCATGATATTGGTGTGCAAGAACATCTATTACAACTTGCAGGTAAGGATAAACGACGGTTTTTGAGACAAATCAATCACCTAGTAGGGGAGTATAAAATCTCACTGTCGTGTATAGAATCTAGTGTTATGTTAAGCATGAGATGTGCAAAAACTCCAGCGGATATTGAAATAGGTAATACCCTTTGAGTTCCATCTGCCTGGTAGAGTTGTCATTGCCAGTACCTTTGGACGTAGCAATCTCCAAAATTATGGTAGGCTTCAGAGATCGCCGCGCGTTGCTCGCGAAGACGAATATCGCGCATCTTGAACTGCACTTGGCATAATACCTAAGGGGAAGTGCAAAATTCCTGAGTCATATATTAAACTGGCCTGAGATAGCCGTATGCATCAGGAGTCAGCATCTCGCCGCAGGGTAAGTTCTTTTTCCACGAAGACATCCATCTTCGCTGGAAGAGCTACGCCGGACAAGCAAAGGCTCCAAGAACCCCTAAGAAAACTTGTGAAACTTGGTGTCTTAGTGACTTTGTGGCATTAAAAATATACTTACGGATAACATGGGCCGGTTTAGAAAATATATTGATTCAGGAGTTTCCTCATAGGCTAACCTCAAGGGGGTTTGTGTTCAGGCGCATGTATCAATTCCTAATTCATAATTCGTAATTATTAATTATACTACCCGATGTCAAAAAAAGCACCTCAGGATAACAACAGTACCCCGCTCATGCGGCAGTATAACGAGATCAAAGCGCGTTATCCTGGAGTGATCCTTTTGTATCGCATGGGTGATTTTTATGAAACCTTTGCCGAAGATGCCAAAGTTACTTCCAAAGTGCTGGGTATAACGCTGACCAGTCGCTCCAACGGGAAAGCTGCCAAAGTGCCCCTGGCTGGATTTCCCTACCATGCTCTGGATTCATACCTCTATAAATATATGCAGGCCGGACTTCGGGTAGCCATCTGTGAGCAGGTGGAAGATCCAAAGCAGGCGCAGGGTATCGTCAAGCGGGATGTGGTTGAAGTCGCCACTCCCGGATCAGCCATGAGTGAGCATTTCCTGGATGCCAAAGAATCAAACTACCTGGCCTGTATCCATCCTCTGGGCGAAAAGCTCGGTTTGGCCTTCATGGACGTATCTACAGGGAAATTCAGTGTTCTTGAACTTGATGCCTTGCAGATCAAAGCCTTTCTAGCCGGAATGGCTCCCCGGGAGATCATTCTCTCCGAAACAGACCCCGATTCTGAATCACTCATGGGTCGGGGAAACTGGCTTACCACCCGGGTTGAGAGTTGGGTCTTCAATCCTGATTATGCCAATAATGAACTCACCAAAAAATTTAAAACTCAGGGACTCAAAGGCTTTGGTATGAGTGGGATGGTTGCTGGAACTGCAGCCGCAGGCGCCATCCTGCACTACCTTCAGAATTACCAGGGTCGTGATCTGAAACATGTTACTGGAATTCAAACCCTGAGTGCGGATGACTGGATGATACTGGATGATGACTCCCTGAGAAATCTGGAGTTGTTTTCATCCCTGCGTGGTGGCTCAGAAGGCACCCTGATCTCTGTTCTGGACGAATCGGTTACTTCAGGCGGCGGACGGCTTATGCGTGACTGGCTGCACAAACCCCTGTTGGACATTGAGCGGATCGAAAATCGTCTGGATCAGGTTCAATTATTTTTTGAAAACACCGAATTGCGCAAGGATCTCCGATCCCTCCTGAAGCAAGTTGCTGATCTGGAACGGTTATTGTCCAAGTTGAGCTCCGCCCGCGGTTCAGCCCGTGATCTCAGCGGTTTAAGGAGTACTCTCCAATTATTGCCTGATCTGGCTCACCTGCTGAATACAGAATCCATGCAACCCATTGGTCTCCATGTGGAAAGTTTACCCGATGTTAGCGGATTGCTGGCTGAGTTGGAACGGCTTGTCGTGGATGAACCCCCTGTGTCAGTCAAGCACGGCGGTCTGATCCGGGATGGCATCGATGCTGAATTGGACGAGATCAGAGGTATTGCCCGGAATGCCAAGGCCTGGCTGGTGGACTTTCAAGTTGCTGAACGCAAACGCCTGGGTATTCCATCCCTGAAGATCGGCTACAATAAGGTCTTCGGTTATTACATCGATATCACCCACACCCATAAGGAACTGATCCCTGAGGATTATATTCGGAAACAGACCCTGGTCAACTCGGAGCGCTTCATCACCGAAGAGCTGAAGGAGTATGAGGAAAAGGTTCTCCACGCTGAGGAACGCTATACAGCACGCGAATATGAGATATTTGATGAACTCAGGTTACAAGTTCTGACTAAAGCCATTGACCTACAGAATATCGCCGATTTTCTGGCGCGTCTTGATGTGGTAAGCACCTTTGCCAAAATCTCCTATGATCGCAATTATTGTCGTCCATCACTGAACCAGACCCTGGAGTTGGAGATCAGTAACGGGCGTCATCCGGTCATTGAACAATTGCTTCCGGTGGATGAAGCCTTTATTCCCAATGATCTGCTTACGGATGCTTTGCAGGATCAGATCCTGTTGATCACTGGTCCCAATATGTCCGGAAAATCCACCTATCTACGCCAGGTGGGTCTCCTGGTACTCATGGCCCAGATTGGGTGTTATATCCCAGCTGATGAAGCCAGGATCGGGATGGTCGATCGAATCTTCACCCGGGTAGGTGCTTCTGACAATCTGGCCGGTGGTGAATCCACCTTTCTGGTTGAGATGAACGAAGCTGCCAATATTCTGAATAATGCCACCCAACGCAGCTTGATCCTGCTGGATGAGATCGGTCGAGGTACTTCTACTTACGATGGTTTGGCCATTGCCTGGGCTCTTATCGAATATTTACATAGTACGGATGAACGGGCTGCCCGGACACTGTTCGCCACTCATTATCATGAATTGACCAAGTTGGAAGGTATTCTGAAACGGCTAAAGAATTACAATGTAGCGGTTCGGGAATATGATGATAAGGTTATTTTTCTACGTAAGATCGTCCCCGGTGGTGCCAGCCGGTCTTACGGGATCCATGTCGCCCAGATGGCTGGTGTGCCCCTGCCAGTGATCCAGCGGGCCAATGAGATCCTGACTGAGCTCGATTCCGGTGAGATCAGTGTTCGTACCGATCAGATCAAAGAAACTGCTCCGACTTTCGATACACGCCAGATGTCTCTGTTTGAGAGACAGGAAAACGTCCTGAGAGAAAAACTGGCAGGTCTAAAACTGGAGCAAATGACCCCTATGGAAGCCATGTTGCTTCTGGACGAGATGTCCAAGACAGTCAGGGGTGGCAAGTAGTTTGGAAACAAGACAGGGATCAACGCGTAGGTCTTTCATGAAAACCTTTCTGATGCTCCTCTACCTCCCGCTATTCATCCTGGCTGAAACTGTCTCATATGGTGAGGATCCTTTTGTGCTGGGGATGTCTATCGATGCCTATGCTTTGGGGAATATCAAAGCCCTGCCCATGGCCAACCCCAGTCCGGGAGCCAATGTTGCTTTCCTGGATACTCGTGAACTCAAACTGGGCTTTCAACATACCGAAGGTTTCGGGGGTATCTATCAGACTGATGTGTTGAGTGGAAACCGTGAAAAATGGTCCTTTCTGATCTTCCGCGGAGGGGTAAGTGGTATTCCAGATACACGGGATGCCCTGCTTGACTACGGAACGGATGGCATTGCCGGTACTCAGGATTCAGATGGTACAGAAGGGAATGGCAAGCTTGATCCAGGAGAACGCCTGAGTGTTAATTCAATTACCTATTTCAGCACCCAGCAGTTTTTAGCTGAACTTGGCTATACCCATCACTTTGCTCCACACCTGGCTGTGCATGGAACAACCCGTTTGTTGTATCATGACCTCTATACTGAAAGTGGATTTGGTGTTGGCTTTCATGGCGGGCTGCTGTATGAGCCTATTCCCAAACTTCAACTTGGGCTTGAAATAGCAGATGTATTTACCACAACCGTTTTCTGGGATAGTGGTCTCATTGAATTATTTACACCACAGATTTACATGGGAGTTGATTATCGCCTTGAGTTTAAAAATATCCCCTTTCAGCTTCACCCAATTCTTCAGATAGAATTACCTGCAGATGGAAACCAGGCTCAACTGAACCGGGGCAACTGGGGATATGCCGGTGGACTGGAGATCGTATTCCAAAACCAACTGTTTATTCAGCTAGGACGAAATGCCTTGGATCAATTTCAGGTGGGAGCTCTCATCCGCACCAGATATCTGGATCTGCATTACGGCACCGGATTTTCTGAATTAACCAGTATCGCCGGACAAACTCATCGGGTTGGTGTTGGGATCAAACTGGGAGAGTTATACCAATTTTAGTTCCAAAGGATCTATTAATTTCAAAATATTTCAGTGTTTTACGATCTTCATGTTTTCTGCATATTAAGCTGGCCTGAGATAGCCGTATGCATCAGGAGTCATCACCTCGCAGCAGTGTAAGTTCTTTTGCCACGAAGACATCCATCTTCGCTGGAAGAGCTACGCCGGACAAGCAAAGGCTCAAAGAGCCATTCAGGGAATTTATTGAACATAGTGTCTTAGTGACTTTGTGGCTATAATATGTAAAATATACTTACGGATAACATGGGTCGGTTTAATAGCCATAGCTACGGACTCTATAAAGACATATTTACACATCATATTTTAGGAGGAAATAATGCTAAATAGACAATCTGCCTGGGAACTGCTGTGTGAATATACTGAGAGTGAGTCATTAAGAAAACATGGGCTGGGTGTCGAGGCTGCCATGCGAGCCATGGCAACGAAATATGGTGGTGACCCCGACTTATGGGGTATTGCCGGTCTGCTCCATGATTTCGACTATGAGAAATACCCCTCTGCTGAAGATCATCCTGCAAAAGGAGTAGCCATCCTCAAGGAAAAGGGGTATCCTCAGGAGCTTTTGGATGCCATTATGGGACATGCAGAGCACACTGGTGTAGCCCGTGAAACGCTCATGGCAAAGGCACTGTTTGCTGTAGATGAGTTGGTGGGGTTTATTTTTGCAGTCACCTATGTCCGACCTAACAGGGCCGTGAAAGAGGTTGTCCCCAAATCAATTCGCAAGAAGCTGAAACAAAAATCGTTTGCTGCCAGTGTGAATCGGGCTGATATCGCAAACGGAATGCTGGCTCTTGAGCTGGATGAGAATGAACATTTTCAATTTGTAGTAGAGGCCCTGGCAACTGTTGCTGAAGAGATTGGTTTAGCAGGAGTCCCACAGAAATAAACGATCTTTATCTTATCCTGATAAACCGTTGAAACGGTTTATCAATCCTGGATGATTAGCAGCCCACGACTTAAGTCGTGGGTTGCTAATTGGATATTATCTCCTTGAATTCACTCAAGATCATGGCTGTTGCTCCCCACACCTTGTGCCCGTTGATCTCGAAATAGGGGATCTTCCAGCCCCTTCCTGCAAAATGATGAGTCTCAAACTGGCTTT
>JAYEKW010000152.1 GCA_034716895.1 Candidatus Neomarinimicrobiota bacterium | reverse complement strand
GGCGGCACAGTCCAACTCAGTTTTATCAGACATAAACAATACCATCACAAATAATTTCAGCCAAACTCAATTGATCTTCAGTTGATTCACTATCTTTGGGTGTATATGTCGGATAAAACACTATGAGGTTGAACTAAACCGCCTATCGGCGGTGATTCTTTCATAATTCTCTAACTTCCACGTTGTTAATCATAATAAATAATAACATGGAAGAACAAATTACATTACGAGAAAAAATGTTCAGGGAGATGCAAATTCGCAATTACAGTCCCAGAACGATTCGCAATTATCTGAGCTCCATTTCCAGGATCTCACAGCATTACAACATCACGCCAGATAAACTGACCCGCGAGCAGATTAAATCCTATCTTCAGGCAAGGATTAATGCCGGTAGTTTTTCGGCATCATCTGTTAATCAACTCATCAGTGCCCTGAAAATACTATTTGTTGATGTTTTACACTTAAAATGGGATATAATCTCCGTCAAAAGAGCCCGCAGAGAGAAACGTATTCCGGTTGTTTTCTCAAGAGAAGAAATGGAGCGATTGATCAGTGTCACTAAAAACCTCAAACACAAGGCAATACTTTGTGTTACCTATAGTGCAGGATTGCGAAAGTTTGAATTATTAAACCTTCGTATTGGTGATATTGATTCTGATCGCATGCAAATACACATAAGATCAGGGAAAGGTAAAAAAGCCAGGTACTCATTACTGGGAGAACGAACTCTGGATATTCTTCGAGAGTACTATCATAAGTACAAGCCGCATGATTATCTTTTTCCGGGACAAATTCACAGTAAACCGCTCTCAGAAAGAACCGTTGAGGTAGTTTTTAAGCAAGCTATGAAAGGGGCTAAAATCACCAAGCCCGCATATTTCCACTGTTTACGTCACAGTTTTGCCACTCACTTACTCGAACAGGGTGCAAACCTTAAGGTTATTCAGCAACTAATGGGACACAAGGCTTTAAAGACGACCTCAATCTATCTGCATGTGACTAACTCTGAGACAAGAAAGGTTAAGAGCCCCATTGATTATGTAGTTAGCCAGGGGGTGTAATATGGAAAATAAGAAACATTCATTTGATCTTGGAGAGCTCCTTTCTGAGTATCAGGGTCAATTGACCAGTCAATACTCCTTTAGCCCGGATCAAAGCAAAGTACTAACTGATCTGACTTGTTGTCGCACATCAGCTTTGGGCGGACATAAGGATTATTGCAATCACTGTGGCCACGTGCAGAACTCGTACAACTCTTGTAGGAATCGGCATTGTCCGAAATGTCAGTACATAAAACAAGCAGAATGGGTTGATCGCTTAAAGCACAACTTACCTCCAACCAAATACTTTCATTTAATCTTCACTATTCCCCAGGAATTACACCAGATATTTTACACTAATCAGAGATTATGTTACGATCTGCTCTTTCGATCCAGTACTAAAGCCGTTCACCATGCATCCGGGGGGCCTTCAGGATATGGAGCATCTGTAGGCGGAGTAAGCCTCTTACACACATGGGGACAGGCTCTGACATATCATCCTCATATTCACATGCTTGTTCCGGCCGGGGGGCTTTCAGCGGATAAAATGGAATGGATACATTCACCAGGGAAGTTTTTTTTGCCGGCCAAGGTTTTAAGCAAAATATTCCGTGGTATTGTGTGTAAAATGCTTTCTGAGATCATTGCAAAAGGAGAGGAGATCTTCCTCCCCGATGACTTTTCCTGGGATAAGCTAAAACAAAAGCTTTATAAGAACAACTGGAACGTTCATATTAAGTCTCACCAATTGGGCGCTGATCGGGTTATTGAGTATCTGGGACGATATACTCATCGTGTGGCTATTTCAAACAGCAGAATTATTAGTGTTAAAGATGATCAGATTAGCTTTAAAATCAAGGACAATCGTACGGGTGCATATTCAAGTACAATTACTCTTCCTGTGATTGAATTTCACCGTCGTTTTTTTCAGCATGTTGTACCCCGGGGTTTCTGCAGAATCAGGTATTTTGGTTTTATGTCTCTTTCAATAGCCAAAGAGATGCTGGCTTTGGTTTTTGAGCTACTGGAAAAAGCTCAGTTTATACCAAGACTGGAAGGTTTAAATGCCATGGAGGTCTTTCAGGAAATCAGTGGAAAAAGACAACGTATTTGTCCTGAGTGTGGAATCGGAATTTTACTCCCGTTTCATGGAGCAACTGAATCAGGTTGACCATTTTCACCCTCTAGTTCTTTGTCATAGCTAATCATCAAACTGCAACTGCCGTAAGGGAAAAGCTATGTCTTAATCAGCCAGAATAATACCATGTTTATACCAGTAGCAAGTTGGATTTTCATTAAAGTGGCTCCATTAATGACCAGAACACACCTCCCACTTATGAAGCCGTGCCATACTAAGTGCATAGGACCCGGCGGCACAGTCCAACTCAGTTTTATCAGACATAAACAATACCATCACAAATAATTTCAGCCAAACTCAATTGATCTTCAGTTGATTCACTATCTTTGGGTGTATATGTCGGATAAAACACTATGAGGTT
>JAYEKW010000151.1 GCA_034716895.1 Candidatus Neomarinimicrobiota bacterium | reverse complement strand
CTGACAGATCTCATGCCCCATGGGATATTCGTAGTGCTCAAACCGCACTGGCAGTTTTTCCCAGAGTGAGACGATCTGCCGACCATATTCGATGGGAATCACATTATCATGGGTTCCGTGTCCTGCAAAAACCGGCAGATCTTTCAAGGCTGCTTCATTTTCCAAACTGTCTGTAGCGTGCTCAGTTAATCGTCCACTCATGATCAAGAGAGCTTTGATGAGCGTGGGTTGCTTCAGGGTTACCAATTGTGAGATCGTGGCTCCCTGACTAAATCCGGCCAGGATAATCCTATCTTCTTTGATCAACCCCTGCTTCTGCAACTCTTGAATCAATGTGGTCATATCAGATGCACTTTGCAAAGCCTGCTCAATATTGAATTTGAGACTCCCATCAGGATTCATGTCAATATCAAACCAGGAAGCGCCTCCGTACATGACCGTTCCGGGACCACGAATGCTCAATATCTGGAGATTGGCATCAAAATAAGGTGTCAGTCCCATAAGATCATATTCATCCGCACCATAGCCGTGGAGAATAATCAACGTACCCTTTGAATTGGAGGGGTCGTCAGCCGGACGTTGGAGAATTTTACGGTCAGAGATGGTTAGTTTTTCGATATTGTGCATGTGATCATCTTTCCATGATAGAATTAATGATTATCACACTGAACGGAGTCGAGGTGCATCATTCCAATTTGATTCAGGATAAATAATAACGTTCCTCGACTCCGCTCGGGATGACGAAATGTGATATACCCACTGTAATAAATGTTTAAACCTTGCGAAGGTTTAAAACCTTCGCAAGGTTTGTCCTTAGGTCTACTCTTTATCCATAAAGGGATAAGGAAACTCAGTCGGTGGCAGGAAATTTTCCTTGATGGTCCGTTGAGAGACCCAGCGAGTCAGATTCGAGATAGAACCAGCCTTATCGTTGGTTCCCGATGCCCGACTTCCGCCAAAGGGCTGTTGTCCAACCACGGCACCTGTGGGTTTATCATTGATGTAGAAATTTCCTGCACTATGACGAAGTTTTTTGATGGCCAATTCAGTGGCAACTCTGTCATTGGATAACACGGCTCCAGTCAAAGCGTATGGACTGGTGCCATCCACCAGTTCCAGGATATCTTCCCAGCTTTCATCATAGACATAAATGGACACGACTGGACCAAAGATCTCTTCTTCCATAGTCTTGAAATGCGGATTTGTCGTTACAATTGTAGTCGGCTCTATGAAGTAGCCCACAGAATCATCGTAATTCCCACCTGTGATGATCTCGGCATCAGCATGGTTCTTAGCATAATCGATATAGGCTGTAATGTCTTCAAAAGCCCCCTTATCAATCACTGCATTCATAAAGTTACCAAAATCTTCAACATCCCCCATTTTGATCCTGGCAACCTCAGCAATATAACTTTCTTTGAGATCAGCCCACAAAGAGCGCGGTATGTATATCCGGGAGGCAGCTGAACATTTCTGTCCCTGATACTCAAAAGAGCCTCTGATGATCGCGGTTCTCAATACTTCCATCTGAGTGGATTCATGAGCCACAATAAAGTCTTTGCCACCAGTCTCTCCCACAATACGCGGATAGGTTCTGTATTTGGCAATATTGTCACCCACAGTCTTCCACATACTTTGAAACACCGGAGTAGAGCCCGTAAAATGAATGCCCGCCAGATGTTCACTTTGCATGACAGTCGGTCCAACAATAGACCCCTTACCAGGAATAAAATTGATCACTCCATCAGGTAAACCTGCTTCCATAAACATCTTCATCAGGTAATATCCCGAATAGACCGAGGATGAGGCTGGTTTCCAAAGGGCTACATTTCCCATGAGGACCGGAGCAGTCGGTAAATTACCTGCAATGGAAGTGAAATTGAAGGGCGTCACAGCAAATACAAAACCTTCCAGAGGACGGTGTTCCACCTGATTCCACATCCCTTCGGGAGAATAGAGCGGTTGCTGAGCATAGATATCCTGCAAGTAAGCTGCGTTAAAATTGAAAAAGTCAATCAATTCACAAGCCGAATCAATTTCAGCCTGAAAAGCGTTCTTACTCTGCCCCAACATGGTAGCTGCATTTAGCACGTGGCGGTAAGGACCAGCGAGTAAAATTGCCATTCTCTTAAAAATAGCTACACGAGACTCCCAGGGCATAACAGACCAGGTCTTCCAGGCTTCCTGTGAAGTTTCAATGGCCTGCGCGATCTCTTCAGAACCAGCCATGTGATATTTTGCCAGGACATGTTGATGATCATGGGGCATAACATTGGTAGATGTGTTGCCCGTAAATATTTCTTTGCCATTGATGATGATGGGAATCTCAATAACCTCTGCCTTCATCTTATCCAGCATCCGGGTCAATTCTGCCCGCTCAGGGGAACCGGGAGCATAATTCAGGATCGGTTCATTCACTGCCTGGGGAACTACTGCCATTTTATCGGCCATATTTGCCTCCTAATAACAATTAAAAAAATAGGTTCTCATTTCAATGTGCCATCCGCCTAACGGATATATTCTCCTAAGCAAATAGCAATCCAATTCACTGGAGAAAATGAATCAGGCATCATCCTTTAGATAAATTTTGTAAAAAAAGTCCAGATCGGCAGGGTCAGCAAAGATACCTAATACTTCCTCGGAGTAGCCCTGACCCAATGGCACATTTGATCTGATGTACAACTCACCACTTGTTTTTCGAAATAGACCAGACCGGGAGGTCATCAACTCTTTTCGCAGTTCGACATCATATTCTTTGATGAGACGGGCTATTTCCAACATGCTCATCGCGTTATTCATCAGCAGATTTCCAGTCTTTTGACCTGAGTAAACCATCCAGCTCAAGCAGCTTTGCCTGTAATGCTTCAGTCAGTTGCTTCCACTCTTCACGGCTGGTTCCGGGACCCATTTTTCCGGGATCATCGATCTCGGAATTCAGCGTATGGAGAAAACCTTGTACTCGGTCAAGATTTGTCATGATCCGCTCTCCCATTTCAGAGATGGTGGGAGCTGCGGGGTTCTTATGGTTCATGTAAAAATTTGGTATTTTTTTTAATCGCTGGAAGCGCGCGCGCGCATGCGGGCAATGATATCCGAATCTTCAGCTTCCTGCTCATCAAAAGTCTTACCAGAAGCTTCAGCATCACCGTTTTCAGATTCTACTTTTGATTGAACGTCAACCACAGGCTCATCTTCATCAAAAATCTTCCCGTCTTTGAGCTTGCTGATCAGACCACTGACTTCTGTATTGTAATCTTCCACAGTTTTTTCCAGACGTTTCAGCAGTTCTTCCATGAGATCCTGACCATAGACATTGTTGATGCCATCAAGTAAGTCATTTAACTGGGATTTTAAAAACTTCATGCGACTTTCTGAATCATCAAAATCAACAGCTTCCTCGGTTTCCTCAGTTTCAACAGCTTCTTCAATTTTTTTATTTTTATTCAGCATGTAGCACTCCTGTAAAAAAAAATTATTTGATGATCATCTCAGTCGTTAATGACCCATTCCAAGACGCCATAAACTAGGCAAAACCACCGCCACAGGCAATTAATACATATTCCAATTTCAAGGTCAAAATTGACGGCCTCGCAAAAACGACCCCTCGCCCGCCTGTGTATAACTTCGTGCGGGCAGGCAAAGCGCGCAGAGCGTTGTATTGAGTTCATCGAAATGACGCGAAGTGTTGATAAATATGAACATATCCCAATATGCTGTATGTGATTGTATTTAATGGAATTATTTCGTATTTCGTGATTGTTCAATTACTTTTTGCAGTTCCGTCAATTTTGACGATCTCGCAAAAACTACCTCTCGCCCGCCTGCGTATAACTTCGTGCGGGCAGGCAAAGCGCGCAGAGCGTTGTATTGAGTTCATCGAAATGACGCAAAGTGTTGATAATATAGAATAGTGCTATACATTCATCATCTGGCTGTATTTATTGAGTTTAGGCTATATTTCATGATTTCTCAAATACTTCTAGCGGTTCCGTCAATTTTCAATTTTCTATTTTCTATTTTCTACCAGCCTCCGCCTATCGGCTACCCCCTGGCAAGCTTTCTACTTTCTATTTTCTATTTTCTACTTTCTATTTTCTACTTTCTATTTTTCACTTATTACTTTATAACTTTCCTTGGAGGGCGTCGCAGATATACTCCTTCCAACTCAATGTGTCCCTTGACCTTACTCAGCTCCGGTTTTGTTGACAGTAAGGAGTATTTTAGCTGAGTAATGGCATCTGCGTTTTCCTGTAGACATAGGTACAGCATGGATCTGAGCAAAGCCTCAGCCGTAGCATGCTCGTTTCCGATGATCTTGATATACCCACTTTCCACAAAGACCCGATTTGCCTTGGGGATATACAACACAGGATATTTATTAGAACGAAATGCTGGTTTGGCTTTCCAGGGTGTGACCGTATAGTCCACTATAACATCCTGCATTAATTTGGGCTCAAATTTCTGTCCTTTAGATTTGAACTTTATTAAAGGAATTTTAAAAGGATAAAGCTCTGGATCTTTTGCAGGAAGAGCTGCCAGACCGGCTGGACCAAAAGAAGCACCGATGTAATAGCAAAGGGTATCTGCATTCATAAAGCTCGCTGGAATATCGCAATACCAGGCTCCCTCCTGGTTATAGAAATTCAACTCCTGATAGGCACTTTGGTCTTGCGCTTTGAGGTACAACCTTACAAAATCGACATTATCAAGGTAGTGCGGAGTGAGGACTTCCAGTTGGCCTGGAACCCCTTGCAGGAAATTTTCAGGAGCTTCGTGGTAAATTTCAAAAGCAGAAACAGACAAGCTGATACTGATGAGCAGCAGACCCCGCCCAAAATGCTTAACTATCACTGAATTGAATTCCTGCATTTGATAGATACTGATACAGCTCAAAGTTATAGTCATCAACCAGCAGTTGTATCTGTGACGGGCTTACAAGTGTTTGAATATAGTACTGTTCCCGAAGCGCCAGCATCTCGATCTTGCGGCTCTCCCACAGACGTTGACCAGCAACGATGATAGCCACATAACCGGGGATCTGATATAACCAGCCTTTGGACCAGACAACTGCCAAATATGTGGCACCGCCAGTCCCTGCGATCATTGAAAACACACGTCGCGAGCGATAATCTTTGAACAACTCGGCTTCCTTTTTTAAGTGAGCTTCAGATTGAGCGATCTTTTCTGACTGTCCCAACAGGTTCAGCGCTTCTGAAAACCCAAGTGAAACGCTCCCTCGGTATAACTGCCAGGAAGAATCGGCAAAGATCTCAAGTTTTAGGCTGCTCCTCTGGAAGGCTTCAGGGACCTTTAACCGCAATAACTGGCTATCGAATGGTGGATAGCTACTGGTGCTGTCAACCTGACCATAAGCGATAGATCCAAGTAGACAAAACGTCACCAGAATCCTATAAGATAATCTTTGAGGTAGTCGCGGAAGCATCGTGGCGAGAATGTAGTCTTTTTCACGCTGCAATTAAGGTTTTTATGCGGTTTAGACGAATGGTCTAAACCCTATCTTGAAATTTAACCAAAGAATAAATCTCTTCTATTAAGCTGGCCTGAGATAACCGTATGCATCAGGAGTCATCACCTCGCAGCAGTGTAAGTCCTTTTGCCACGAAGACATCCATCTTCGCTCGAAGAGCTACGCCGGACAAGCAAAGGCTCAAAGAGCCATTCAGGGATTTTATAGAACATAGTGCCTTAGCCTGAATAATTCATAGCCACTAAGTCACCAAGACACAAAGTTTAATAAAATATATGCTTATCAAAAATTATCACTCACAGATGTAAATAATACTGTTTAAAATGACCTTGTTCATAACTTTAATACTTTTCGTGACTTAGTGTCTTCGTGGCAATAATTCATGAATAATGCAGGTTAGTGACTTTGTGGCTATAATATGTAAAATATACTTACGGATAACATGGGCTGGTTTAATATCCTCTTGTAGAGCCCGCTAAGATTTTTGGGTATGGGGTGTATTGTGGTTTAGATCGATGGCTTGTAGATGAATTTTTGGTTTCGTCTTTGCGAGGAGTGTCAACGACGTGGCAATCTCTCTTTTACTTGGCAGGTAGTTTTTGTTTTACAAAACCTGTTTTCAGGGAGCGGAACGAGCCAAACAGGTTTCAGAGCCTCATAATTTTTCAAACGGCTCCTTTACTCCGAGATGCATTGAAACCAGTTTAGCCTGCCGCGGTGAAGCCTGTGGACGGAGACGGGTCACTACTCCGCAGTTCCGGAAACTGGTTGAGTCAGATGAAAGTTACCTAAAAAAAAGGTAGCCATCATCAGACAGCTACCTTTTCAATACAAGATTGGATTTAACTTACTCCTAAAGGATTATTTCATCTCTTTCAAATACCTGAGAAAATCAGATTCTGGAGTCAATACCAGCTTGGTTCTCTCATCGAAGACCTTTTTGTAGGCATCCATGGTTCTTACGAACTCGTAGAAGCTGGGATCACGCTGGTAAGCCTTGGCGTAGATATTGATCGCCCGTGCTTCGCCTGCTCCACGAACTTCTTGAGCTTTCTTATAGGCATCCGCTAGAATAATTTCACGATCTTTATCAGTCTCTGCCCGAATCTTAACCGCTTCTTCTTCACCTTCAGACCGAAACTGCTTGGCCATCCGTTGACGTTCTGCTGCCATTCGCTCAAAGACAGCTTGTTCATTTTCACGGGGAAGATCAGCCCGTTTGATCCGCACATCAATGATCTCTACCCCAAAGTCAGCAGCTGTTTCATTGGCATTCTGAGTCACTTTATGCATGAGTGAGTCACGCATTGTCGAAACAATCTCATGCATGAGATGCGTTCCCAACTGCACCCTTAAACTGGAATAGATAATATCATCCAGACGGGATTGAGCTAAAGCCTGAGTCCGCATGGTCTGCATAAATTTCAGAGGATCTGAGATTCTCCACTGGGCGTAATTGTCCAGGATCAAATTCTTTTTATCCTCGGTGAGAATCGTATTGGGAGCACTATCATATTCCAGTAGCCGCTTCTCAAAAACCGTTGCCGACTGAATAAAGGGAATCTTGAAATTCAGACCAGGCTCTGTTATGTTTCGAACCGGTTTTCCCATCTGAACAATCACTATCTGCTCAGTTTCATCAACGATCATGATACCGCCATAGACAAACAACAACACCACGAAAGCGACAATAATAGTTCCTATATTTTTCATTTGGAACCCCCTTTCACTTTCTCCAGGCTGAGGACATTTACTAATCCTCCGGCATCTTTACCATCCACAATGTATTTGTCCATTTTGGGGAAGATCTCTTCCATGGTTTCCAGATACATACGGGTTCGGGTCACATCCTTGGCCAATCGATATTGATTGAGCATCTGGGTAAACCGAGATGCATCACCTTCAGCTTCTTTGACACGCTTCTGCTTATAGGCCTCAGCCTCCTGCAGGGCCTGAGCAGCCTCTCCACGAGCCTTTGGAATGATCTCATTGCGGTAGCCCAATGCAATATTGACCTTTTTTTCTTTTTCCTCTTTAGCAGATTGAACATCTTTAAAAGCAGCATCTACCTGCTGCGGAGGAGTCACATCCTGAAGCTTTACCTGAGCGATAAAGATCCCCGACTCATAACTATCCAGAACTTTTTGCAGCAATTCCTTGGTCGAGGCCTCAATCATGGCTTTACCAGTGGTCAAGGTCTGATCAATGGGTTGTGAACCAACTACCTGTCTGATGGCAGCTTCAGCAGCATGGGCAACTGCTCGTTGGGGACGAGCGATTCGAAATAGAAAATGCCCGGCATCCTTCACCTTGTACTGAACCACCAGATCCACACTAACAATGTTCTCATCCCCGGTAAGCATCAAAGCTTCCGAAGGCACTTTTTTGTATTGTGCTGCACTTGATGCGCCACCTGTTCGCACGGTCCGAAAGCCCAGTTCAAGACGTCGTACTTCTTCCACATTCACCAAATCCACGGTTTGGATAGGCCAGGGAAATTTAAATCTGAGTCCAGATTCGGTTACTTGAGATAACTTTCCGAAAGTTCGCACAACCCCATTCTCTTCGGGGGCGACGATGTAAAATGGTCCGGCAAAAACAATCCAAACCACGATCAATAGTAAAACAGGATAAATAAAGGCCTTGATTCCGATATCCGGGATCTCGACCTCAGTATCACCAATAACAATTCGTTTTGCAGCCATAGTTCCTCCTTAAATAATAGCGGGGGAATATAGAGGGTGTCCACCCAAATGTCAGCTTAAACCGAATACAAATTCTCTAATTCCTTATTGGATTAGTTTCCAGTGTTATTTATTATCGCGCCTTATGCAAAATATCCAAAAACTCGTAAAAGAGATCCTGACCTTAGTGCTGGTATCAATCCTTCTCGGGCTAACAGCACAGGTCGTACTGCCAAATGGAATCGGCCTAAAAACTCAGCTGACCCTGATCAACTCAGATTCAGGGGAAACGACCGTCCCAACAGTTACCATTAACCCCAATGGCAATGAGCATGAAGCCACCAGCATTGGTATATATGACGCTTACCTTGCCTATCTGGAAGGGAGTGGTCTGTTTCTGGATGCCCGCGACCAGGATGATTACCAACAGGGACACATTTCTGGAGCCATCAACCTCCCCGCCCACGCTTTTATGGATTCACTGTCCATGCTTGACAACCTCCCGAAGCAACAGGTACTGATCACCTACTGCGATGGCGTGGACTGCAATGCTTCCATTGATCTGGCTGCTGACCTTAAGACCATGGGGTTTGCCAGGGTCTACTTCTTTTTCGAGGGCTGGCAGGAATGGCAGACTGCTGGATATCCAATAACGGAAAATCCTTAACATGAGCGCAGTAATGACTCGTTTTGCTGGAACAAAATATTGGGCTGCGACAATTCTGCTGCTCCGCATGGGGTTGGGACTGTTGTTCATTTACGCCAGTCTGGATAAGATCTGGAACCCGGGTCTATTTGCAAAAGCGGTCTCCAACTATCGTATCCTACCAGTCTCCCTGCTGCATATCACTGCTATTATCCTACCCTGGGTTGAATTTATCGCCGGGCTGGCACTGGTTTTCAACCGTTACCCCAGAGCGGCCAACATCCTGATCGGCGGCATGACCCTGACTTTCACGCTGGCTATCGCATCAGCCATGGCACGAGGTTTGGATTTCAATTGTGGTTGTTTTAATGTGACCTCAGAAGAAGTCAATCTGGGAGCTCAGAAAATATTTGAGAATTTAAACATCCTGGCAGCGACGATCATGTTGGAGTATCGACTAAGGAAGACTTAGCCCCATCTGTTTCCATCAATTATTTGAGTGAATTATTGGTTCAAAACACCTTCGGTCAACTCAACCGGAGCAACAGCCAGGAGTTCAGGATTTTCTAAATACCGCTTGATGTGATGAGCCATCATGCCAGCGTGATATCCATCAATGATACGATGATCAAAAGTACCTGTCAACGGCAGGATCTTGCGGATCACGATCTCACCATCCACAACAACCGCTTTTTCCTCTTCCTTGCCCATGGTTATCACGCCAGGCAGCTTGGAGCCTGGAAAGAGAGCAGCCATGCCAGTAGTCAACCCATGTGAACCAATGTTCGAGAGTAGAATTGAGCCAAAGGCATTATGACCTAATCCCAGTGATTTGATCTCCAGTCCCAGGGTACTTGTGATAAAGCGGAAGAGTAAAAACAACATCCGCCTGAAGGGCCAGGGAACTTTGATCAGAAATGACTTGTTTTCCATCGTATCATTATCAGAACCGCCACGCGCTTCTGCGGCCTTGCTGCGAATTCTGTCACCGATCTCAAAAACATTTTTTTTGTGGGCATCATACAACTTGACGCTGGACATCTCGCGACCGCCGTGCATGTTGACAGCCACCGTCACGATCACTTCATCACGTTGGACGACATGCCCCCGTTGTACAAAGGCATTCATTTCCGGGATATCCCAGCCCAGGGTTCGTCCAATTGCACCTGTCACCAGGTGGGTCATGGTGATTCGGCGCCCTTCGTTGCGATGGTTCTTGATCATCTCCCAGGCAGCGGTAACATCAACTTCAATGTTGCCATAGATTTTCCCTTCATTAGGGGCACCATATACTGCTGTAGAGAGGGTTCGCCAGGGGCTATTGCTTTGTTTTCTCATATCTTTGAAGATAGATAAATTTTCAGGGCAACCAATCCCAAATAGTGTTTTTTAATTTCACCCAAATATTATGGGGAATTTGTTTTGCCTGCGGTATGGACAAAACTATATTGCCTCGCTTTTTTAACCTGTCAAGTTCGCCGGGACACGCAGTTGGTAGAACGCTTGTTCTGCACTAGATTTGCTTTTTTAAATAATACGAAATAATCGAGTTACTCAATTTGTAATTCGTAATTTTTGTTATGGCCGCGTAGCTCAGTTGGTAGAGCAGTTGACTTTTAATCAATTGGTCGCAGGTTCGATCCCTGCCGCGGTCACCAATCTTGGAACCCTTGTGGCTCAACATCCTGTTGAGGTGCAGGGGTTTTTTCTTTTATGGTTCTTCCCCTAAATGCGTACCTGGAGACGAGGATGTCAGGGATATAAGGGTATAGAGGCTGTGTGAGAATAAGGACAACGCTTACCCCATGCTTTAGCTTGGGGGTATGATAACCTACTATTACCTAGGGCTTTAGCCCAAGACAACCAGCTACACAGTTGGGCTAAAGCCCTGAATTTCTAGTGATCTGTTAATCCCCCAAGCTAAAGCATGGGGTCATTACAAAACGCCACAACCTTCAGCTGAATTTTGTCAATAGTTACTAGTAACTCTAATGGTGACAGTGTTTTGCGAAAACTCCATAGCCTGAATAATTCAGAGCCACTAAGTCACCAAGACACAAAGTTTAATAAAATATATGCTTATCAAAAATTATCACTCACAGATGCAAATAATACTGTTTAAAATGACCTTGTTCATAACTTTAATAATTTTCGTGACTTAGT
>JAYEKW010000150.1 GCA_034716895.1 Candidatus Neomarinimicrobiota bacterium | reverse complement strand
CCCTATCTCACGCATTACTATCTTTGCTACTACGAGGCTAATATTCTTAAAGGATACATTATCTATACCATCCAAGATAGAATCATCTACATCATCGACATTTTAGCTGAGAATAAAAATATCTCAATATTTAAGAGGCTGATTGAACGTTTAAAGGATGAGAGCCATAAACAACACTATTCTCAGATCAAATGTTACACTGCCAGTAAGAATAAGTTTCTCATTGATATCTTACGTGATTCTAAACTTATTGATTTCAAGGAACTGTTTTCGATCAAAAAGTCAGATCATAATAATCGGCCGACCCAAATATTCGTGTATGTCTCAGATGAGGTTAACACAGACCAGAATCTTTGGGAAAACCAACATTGGTATATCACTGATCTTATCAAAGAAGGACGTCCATATACATCGAGGCTAATTGGGTGACCACCATTAGAAAACAAAACTATCGTAAGCTATTGCAGGGTGTCTACGAGCCACCTTCAAAAGAATTTGGAGTGCCTGACTTTGCCTTTAACCCCCTGAATCAGAGTGGTGATATCTACCGACCTGTCATCGATCAGGCCTGGGTACAGGAACATGGCAAACCAATCTGGCCAAAAGGGAAAGAGTTTGCTGTTTGCTTGACTCATGACGTGGATGCTGTCTCAGAGTTTAATCTCAGCCAGAATGTTCGGAGCATCTTGAAATTATTAAAAAACGATTCAAAGCGACCGCTGGGTGAAGTGTTACGCTGGATTTTGATCCACAAACTAAATGCTTTGCGCGGGATCATCGGAAGACCGGATCGCCTGTGTGATTTCGAGAATTGGCTTGACCTGGAAGAAGGAGTCGGTGCACGTTCAACATTCTTCTTTGCTCCAGAGACGGTTACTTTACCTCATAACTCAGATTGCATGTATAAATATGACCAGACCATTCACTTCCGGGGTGAGTTGATAAGTGTCGCAGAATTAATGCGAATGATGGATTCAAAAGGGTGGGAGATTGGTTTACACCCTTCATGGCATACTCATAATAATCTTGAGGAGATGATCTCTCAAAAACGGCAAGTGGAAAACATTGTGGGTCATGATATTCAAAGTGTTCGTCAACATTTTTTAAAGTACAATCCTATGAAAACACCACAGACTCAGTCGTTAGCTGGATTTAAGGTTGATAGCACGTTGGGATTCAATGATAATGTTGGATTTCGCAGGGGAACCAGCTATCCCTTTTCGAGTTATAATTTAGAGACAAATGAAAAAATTGACCTTTTACATATTCCCCTCACTGTTCAAGATGGCGCCCTCATGCTTTCTGAAAAAGGATTACGACTTGATGCTGACACATCTGTCGAATATGTAAAACTAATGCTGGATGCTGTGCAGGAAGTCGGGGGAGTGTTAAACCTGTCCTGGCATCCTCATACGATCAACAGACCTGGATTTTGGGATGTGTATAAAAGAGTGTTGGAATTGGTGCAGCAGGAAGACCCCTGGTTTGCAACGATTGGTGAGCTCGGAAAGTGGTGGTCGAAGGAAGTGAAAATTGATTTGGATACTTACACCGCCCAACTTGCATCTGACAACGTTTGATTCACGGTCAAAGGAACTGAAATAAATTGAAAATTGTAACGATCATTGGCGCAAGGCCACAATTTGTAAAAGCATCCATGATATCCAAAGCCATGCGGGGGGCTGGTCACACTGAGATCCTGGTTAACACCGGTCAACATTACGATGATAATATGGCTCGGATCTTCTTTGAAGAGATGGAGATTCCCAGACCGGATTATGATCTGGGTGTTGGCTCTGGTACTCACGCCGAACAGACAGCAGCTTCAATGATCGGGATCGAGGAAATACTGATCAAAGAACAACCGGATTATCTGGTCGTTTATGGTGATACAAATGCAACTGTGGCTGGAGCACTGGCCGCTGCGAAATTGCACATTAAAATTGCTCATATTGAAGCTGGTCTCCGCTCTTACAATCGTCAGATGCCTGAGGAAATCAATCGAATCGTGACGGATGTACTATCAGACTACCTATTTGTCCCGACCCAGGTGGCTGTTGATAACCTTAAGCTGGAAGGAATTGTAAAGGGGGTTCACGTTGTGGGGGATGTGATGGTGGATGCTCTTCAAACCTATACCATTGTTGCTGAACAAAAATCCAACATACTTGATCAGCTCGAGATGACAAAGAAATTTATTTTAATGACGATTCATAGACCTAGCAATGCCGATAGTAATGAGCGTCTCAGGGCAATCCTACAAGCAGTTTCCAGTGCTGGTGATCCAGTTATCTTTCCAGTCCATCCCCGAAGTAAAAATCGAGTAGATTCACTGATTAAAAGTATCGATGGGGATATTCGTATCATTGAGCCTGTTGGATATTTGGACATGATGATGTTAGAGAAGTATTCTCAACTAATTATCACTGATTCAGGTGGCGTCCAGAAGGAAGCCTATCTTCACAAAACGCATTGTCTGACTGTGCGAAGTGAAACAGAGTGGATTGAAACGGTTAGAGATGGGTGGAATTATCTGGTTGGAGATGAGCTTGATAAAATTCAACAATATGTACAGAAATTTCCCGAGCCACATAGCTGGTCCAACCACTATGGTGATGGAGATGCAGCAGAAAGAATAATTAGTCTTCTTTAGTGTTGTTGGTTCAAAAATAATTACGCTCACATCACATTGGGAAAATCTTTTGATGCATATTAGTTTTAAAAATAATTTTTCATATGCAATCACTTACTTAGTTTCAATGCATAGACGAGGTGTGTCGAGGTAATACCTCATGTCCAATTAATTATTCTAAATATTCAAGACAATAAAGGCCTGATATGCTTGAAAAATATTTAAAAAATGATTTTGTAAAAGCGGCAGCGATTTTTCTGATTATACTCATCGTTCTATTTTCTTCAGTTTTTCTGAAAGGTTATGTCTTTGGAGGAGGTGACACTACTGCTGCCAGGGGGATGACAAATCAATTGAATATTTACATGGATGAAACTGGAGATTACCCACTCTGGCAACCCTATATATTTTCCGGTATGCCGGCTTTCAGCAGCATGATGTTTACCAAGTGGATATACTTCCCCAATTTCATTATAGGCCTGATAAATAAGATCGGAGTTCCACCAACCTGGACCATGTTGATGCATTATCTCTTGGCCGCCATGGGAGCATTCACGCTATTGCGACATCTGAAAGTCAATTTTTTAACTGCTATCTTTGGGGGTTTGGCTTTTATGATGACTCCCTTCTTTATCGTCATGATGTCAGCCGGTCACGGATCACAGATGATGACAGCAGCTTACCTGCCCTGGCTTATTTATGCAGCAAAACGCATATTTGATGAACCTGATCTGATAGGACTATTGATTCTGGCCATCGTAGCTGGATTTCAATTTCAAAGGGGACATGTACAAGTCGCTTATTATGGATGGATGGCTGTCGGCTGGTACGTGGTGATCCAGGCATTCTTTAGGGTCCGTAGCAAGGACTGGAGAGGTTTTCCTCTTTCCTTAGCCTATTTGGCAGGCGGATTATTGCTGGGGATTGGGTTGGCTGCTGTCCAGTACATTCCCTCTCTTGCTTACGCTGCCCACTCTATTCGAGGTGGGGGTGCCAGTGGTGGATTAGAATATGGTTATGCTACGAGCTGGTCATTCCCGCCCTATGAACTTCTCGCGTTATTCTTTTCGGATTGGTTTGGATTCGGTGGACAGACCTATTGGGGTGGGCGACCCTTTACTGAACATACGGATTATGTGGGTCTGACCCTGCTGATTCTCATGGTTGCAGCATTTTTCAATAAGGATCACCTCAAGGAAAAAGTGTACCTGCTCAGCGTTATTTTTCTAGGTCTATTGGTGAGTTTTGGCAGCTATTGGCCCTATTTTTATGATGTTTTGTTCAAGCTCTTGCCGTTCTTTAATAAATTCCGTGTTCCATCCATGATCCTTATTCTGGTTGAATTAATGGCTGCTTTATTGGCTGCTCTTGGTCTTTACACGCTTCTCAACCTTTCGGATGAGAAAAAGCGTGATCTGGCGCGTAAGACTCTCATCGCAACTGGTGTTATTGGTGGATTATTGCTGATCGTCATTCTCTTTAAGGGTACCTTGAGCAGTGCCTTTTTAAGCTCCCTGGCTGCCTCCCCGAAAGCCCATCCAACATTATCAGGCCCTCGAGTAGATATGTTTTATGACAGTCTGGTAAAAAGTCTGCTTTTCGGGACCATGGCTCTGAGCCTGATCTGGGTTTATTTTTCAAACAAAATAAAGGGATCTGTCCTGACATTAGGTTTTTTGGCTCTACTGGTTCTGGATCTGGGACATGTTGATCTACGCTTCACAGATAAGGCAGTGCCGGCTAATCGTGTAAAAGCCGCTGAACAACTAAGTCCCGCCATTCTAAAATTACAGAACCTTACTCGCCAAAACCCGGGTCGTATCTTTCCAGTGGCTAGCCTGTTCAGCTCCAATATCTGGGCTTTGCATGGCCTGGAGTCGATTGGCGGCTATAGTCCGGCTAAACTAAAAGTGCTTCAGGATTTTTTAAACTCAACCCGATTGGAAAAAACATTTGTACTGAAATATTACTCTCAGACAACCAATGGAGCTGTACCGAAAGCAATAGAACAGGTGGATCCAGTACTCAGAAAGAGACATCTGGATGTTCTACGCAATATGAATGTAAAATATCTTGTTTCACCCTACCCTCTGCAGGATCCCCTGTTTAAAAAGGTTGGGCTGGAATGGCATGTGGTTCGTGGCCAAAGAGCCCAGGTCTTGATCTACGAGTTTACTGATGATTATCCCAAAGCCTGGTTCGTCTCTCAGGTAAATACTGCAAATTCGAGTCAAGCAATCAGCGAAAACATGGAAAGAATGACCGCACTACCCCGGGAAGTCGCCAACGTTTTGGATTCGGAGAGCAATCTTCAGCAACATCAGTATGGTATAGGACAAGTCGCTGTGAAAGATCGATCGCTTCAAGCGTTGACCCTTGCAACCGATAACGATGAAGATGGATTTCTGGTTGTCAGTGAAGTGTATTACTCAGGGGGCTGGAAAGCCTATCTCGATGGTGAAACTGAACTGGAAGTTTATCAGACAAATGAATTGATCCGGGGTCTGCAGATACCGGCAGGCAAGCATGAGATCAACTTTGTATATGCTCCTGCCGCTGTGACAGCAGGGTTCCGAATCACGCTTCTGTCCATTCTGATATTGATAGGGCTTGTGGGATTTATTATTTATCAGAAAAAGACTGCATCCGTCCGTGACTAATGCGTGACTTTAGATCCACAACGAATATAAAGCTGGGACTGTTTGTCTTGGCGATTCTGATCATTACTGTATCCTTATTATACACGAATTGGCTGGTCAGAGAATTACGGGCAGACAATCTTAAATTTCTAAAATACAATTCAAATTTGCTGGCAAATGCTTTGGCGGCAGACCTGCAGAGTAAGGCTTATCAGGAAGAGCAGAGGCAATTCATTAGTTATAATGCCAAACTGTACGCTAGTGCTTTGTCTGCTGATTCTCCCAGCATGGATTTTGCGTTTAATCAGATCATCAAGAATATTAGTTTTCCCATCATTATAACTGTTTTCGAGGGCGGGGAGCATGTGATCTATGCCTATCGAAATATTGATATTCCTGAAACAATCAACCGATCGGCGTTATCGGGATACCTCCTGAGTGTAGTGGCTGAAATGGATAGCTTGAATGAAGCGATCCCGGTAAAGTATTTACAACAGGAGATCATGCTGATCCACTTTGGAAAACCGGTTAGCAAAAAGTTTGAAGAGATCATGGAGCGTGTTATACGAGCGATCAATTTTCCCATGATCCTGACTCGAGGACCAGATTTGGTCAATTATCACATACAGGATCATACACTTGAATTTGATGAAGAATTGAGTTTAGATGATCAGAAACAGCTGATCCAGAGCACTTTGATCAGGATGGACTTTAAAAACACACCGGTTCCTGTAGAGTTTTCCGGTGAGACTGTCATGCTCATCCACTATGAAGATTCCGAGCTGATCCAGGCACTCCGGTGGTTTCCCCTTATCGAGTTTGGGATCATTAGTGGGTTCATTCTGCTTGGGTTCGCAGGTTTTCAGTTTATTCGTAAAGCCGAGCGGAGGGGGATCTGGGTTGGACTCTCCAAGGAAACGGCGCATCAATTGGGGACGCCTCTATCTTCACTTATGGGCTGGATCGAGTTGCTGAAGGAAGAAAAACAGTCCGAATCAACCACCCAGATCATTGATGAAATGGATCGCGACCTGCAACGTTTGAACCAGGTTGCCGAAAGGTTCTCCAAGATTGGAGCCGGCGTAAAATTAGTCAGTCTTTCAGCCACAGAATTGATCCAGCCGGTACTCGGATATGTACAACGTCGCATACCACAATGGGGTAAATCAATCCGGGTAGAGTTTGAATGCGAAGAAGATATCCGGGTTATGGCCCATAGTGAATTGTTTGGATGGGCTATCGAAAATCTGCTTAAGAATTCAGTCGATGCCATTAAAAAGGATCAGGGAACGATCCAGGTCAAAGTAATTAAAAGTGGAGAATGGACGAAGATCCTGGTGATCGACAATGGGGAGGGCATCCCACTAAGGGATCATAAAAATATCTTTAGACCGGGTTGGAGCTCTAAAAAACGCGGATGGGGTCTTGGTCTGAGCTTGGTTGAACGGATCGTCAGAGAATATCACCATGGCGATATTAGTGTGGAGTCGGTTCCTGGAATAGGAACGACTTTTGAAGTGAAGCTAAAAACTGGCGCAAGTACCTGAATATTCACAATATTTTCATTGGGAAATTATATTTGACATGCCACAGGGTGCCGGTTAGATTACGTCGCTTTTTCCGGACCGTAGGTGGTCTGGAGTTAAGAATGAGAAGGAAAAGAATTGAAAACGTATAATGTTAAAGCAAGTGAGATCGAGCGAGACTGGTGGATCGTAGATGCCACAGACAAGACTCTGGGACGGCTCTCTACAAGAATAGCTCAGATCCTCAGGGGAAAACATAAGCCAACATTTGTACCCCATCTTGATAACGGTGATTTTGTGATCATAACAAACGCTGAAAAGATTCGGGTTACGGGTAATAAAGAAGAGCAGAAAACGTATTTTCGCCATAGTGGGTATCCTGGCGGCGCACGTTTTACCTCATTGAAGCAGTTGCGTGAAAAGCATCCCGAGCGGATTCTTGAACATGCCGTGAAGGGAATGTTGCCACACAATCGTCTGGGACGCGCTCAGATCAAGAAAATGAAGGTTTATGCAGGTGATGTACATCCTCATGAAGCCCAACAACCCAAACCTCTCGAGATAGGTTAATCCCCAATGAGTACTACTACGACATTTTATGCCACCGGAAAACGTAAAACATCTATTGCACGTGTTTATATGCAGCCCGGTAAAGGTGTTATTAAAGTAAATGACCGTGAGCTGAATGACTATTTTGGCCGGAAAACTCTGAGAATGATCGTTCACGAAGCACTTGACTTGACTGAGAATAGTGGTCGTTATGATATCTCAATCAATGTGAATGGTGGTGGTCTATCAGGTCAGGCGTATGCTATCCGCCACGGTATTTCCAAAGCATTGCAGAACGATAACGGTGAGTTGCGTCCGGTGCTTAAGAAAGCTGGTCTGCTTACCCGTGATGCTCGTAAGAAAGAGCGTAAAAAATACGGTTTGGCTGGAGCTCGTAAAGCCTACCAGTTCTCGAAACGTTAATAGTTTTTTCAGGAGTTTTAATGCGTAATATTTCATTAGAAGATCTGCTCGCTTCCGGAGCCCATTTTGGTCACATGACCAGTAACTGGAATCCAAATATGGAAGAATATATTTTCACCAAGAAAAATGGTGTCCATATCATTGATCTGTATAAAACCATTGAGCAGTTAAACAAAGCCATTGAGCTGGTTAGCTCTACCGTGAAAAAAGGTGGATCCATTCTTTTTGTTGCCACCAAAAAATCTGCCAAGACAGTGGTGGAAGAAGAAGCTGATCGTTGTGGAATGTTCCATGTTACGGAGCGTTGGTTAGGTGGAACACTCACCAATTTCATGACTATTAAAAAATCGATCAAAAGATTGCATGTACTTGAGAAGGATGAAACCAGCGGGATCGCTGAGACTCTGACTAAAAAAGAACTGCTGATGCGGTCTCGGGAACGCAATCGTCTCCAAACCCAGCACCGTGGTATCAAAGATATGCGCCGTTTGCCTGATGTTGTGATCGTTGTTGATGCACGTAAAGAAACTATCGCTATTGCCGAGGCTTTGCGACTGGAGATTCCGATCATTGCTATTGTTGACACAAACACTGATCCCCGCAATGTTGATATTCCGATCCCGGCCAACGATGATTCCATTCAGGCCATTCGCTTGCTTATGGGAACACTGGCTGATGCGATCATGGAAGCTAAAGGCATTTCTCAAGTAAAAGAGACTGAAGAAGTCACTGCCTAAATATTTAATTTTTTAACCTGGAGAAGATCTAGAATGACTATTACAGCTGCTGCGGTAAAAGAGCTGCGTGATAAGACAGGCGTTGGTATGATGGAATGCAAAAAAGCATTGACCGAAGCCAATGGAAATATTGGTGAGGCAGTTGATGTGCTTCGCAAAAAAGGAGTTGCTAAAGCTGCCAAGAAAAGTGGACGCGCTACCAAAGAAGGGCTGATCTTCAGCTATATTCATGCTGGCGGTAAATTAGGCGCTTTGGTTGAGATCGCCTGTGAAACGGATTTCGTGGCCAATACCGAGCAGTTCCAGGAATTAGGTCATAACATTGCCATGCATGTAGCCGCAGCCGTTCCTGAAGTTGTGAATCGCGAGCAAGTCTCTACGACCGCTCTTGATAAGGAGTCAGAAATCTTTAAAGCTCAGGCTCTGAATGAAGGTAAACCAGAACACATTGTTGAAAAGATTATCACTGGTCGCCTTGAGAAATATTACAAAGAAGTTGTGTTGATGGAACAACCCTTTGTTAAGGATCCTGAAAGGACTATCACTGATCTTATGCATGAAGCCATTTCGGGACTCGGCGAAAATATGTCAATCACCCGCTTCCAGCGTTTTGCTATCGGGGAGTCTGACGCCAGCGCAGAATAACAATTTAAATACAGGCGGTAAAATGTCAGCCGGATCGATCTACAAGCGTATACTCCTTAAATTAAGTGGCGAATCGCTTGCAGGTGATTCGGCTCTTTCTATTAGTACTGAAGTGTTAGACCAAATGACTTCTGATCTGGCCACTGTGGTTGATCTGGGTGTTGAAGTTGGTATCGTCATAGGTGGCGGAAATATCTTTCGTGGTCTCTCAGAAAAAGCAAAAGAGATGAACCGGGTCGCTGCCGATCATATGGGGATGTTGGCTACGGTCATTAATGCCATTGCACTTGGTGATGCAATTAAGCGATTTGGTATGAAATCCAGCGTACTGACTGCCATTGAGATGCATCAGATCGCCGAACCATTTACGCAACGCAGAGCATTGGAAGATCTATCAGCCGGTAAGGTCGTGATTTTTGCTGCCGGTACTGGAAACCCATTTTTTACCACTGATACAGCAGCGGCTTTACGTGGTGTTGAGATCAATGCAGATGTGCTTTTAAAGGGCACACGGGTTGAGGGGATCTATTCAACAGATCCTGAGCAGGACCCCAATGCCGAGTTTCTCTCCAAGCTCTCATTTGATGAGGTGATCAGTAAAAATCTTAGAGTAATGGATCAAACAGCTTTTGCACTATGCCGTGAGAATGAACTTGCAGTTCATGTGTTTAATATGGAAATTCCAGGAAATTTGTTAAAAGTGATGCAAGGCGCTGCCATTGGATCTGTAGTTGGAGGAAAAATATGATTAATGAACTGTTTAAAGATGTAGATCACCGAATGCAAATGTCAGTTGAACACGCCAAACATGAGTTTAGCGGTTTACGAAGTAGCCGGGCATCAGTTACTTTGGTAGAACATATCAAAGTTTCATATTATGGTAATCTGACCCCCTTAAATCAGGTTGCCAATATCAATGTCCCGGAACCACGCTTGATTGTCATTCAACCCTGGGAGAAAAGCCTTACAGGTGAGATCGAGAAAGCAATTATGACCGCTGACCTTGGGCTTAACCCCGCCAATGATGGTGTGGTGATCCGAATTCCAATCCCGGCTTTAACAGATGAACGCAGAACTGAGCTGATTCGGCACCTGCATAAACTGGCTGAGGAAGGCCGGATCGGCATCCGTAATGTTCGGCGTGATGCGAATGATAAGCTTAAAAAAGCTGAAAAAGAACATGAGATATCAGAGGATAACTCAAAAAGAGCTACCAGTAATGTTCAGGAAATGACTGATAAGTATATCGAAGAAATAGATGATGCAGTTAAAGCCAAAGAAGAAGATATTATGACGGTTTAATCTGATCAGAATATTTGTTACAAAAAAAAGCTCCGATTGTCTCGGAGCTTTTTTTGTCTTGGAGGAGATGTTTGTTTAGAGCTGTTCTGCGTTTTTCTCCAGGTAGGATGCTACGCCTGCGAAGTTCTCTTGCATTGTATCATCGCCTTCTTGCCAACCTGCCGGACAAACTTCACCATGCTCCTGGTTGAAGGTTAAGGCATCGACCATACGTAGCATTTCATCAATGTTACGACCCAGTGGTAGATCATTAATGACAGCATGACGAATGATACCCTCTTCATCGATGAGGAAGGAAGCCCGTAGTGCTACATCTCCGCCCACAGTTGTTTCTTCTTCACCATCATCAGTCAGAACTGTGGCAGGTGTTGAACCCTTTAGGATGTCATAAGCCCGTGCAATATTTTTATCAATGTCGGCTAGAATGGGATATTGTATATCGCCTATACCGCCATTGTTAATATCAGTATTCTTCCAGCCAAAGTGACTCCATTTTGAATCTACAGAACATCCAATAACCTGAACACCGCGCT
>JAYEKW010000149.1 GCA_034716895.1 Candidatus Neomarinimicrobiota bacterium | reverse complement strand
TTGTACCATTTGAATTGGTGGCATAGGCTCGCAGGTAATAGCTGGTGCTGCGGCTTGAATTATTTACTTCTGCTGTAAATGCTGAAGCAGAGAGTGTCCCCGTATTGTGATCATTTGATGTGGTGGGTGAGCCAGTCGTATTCCAGCAAACGCCTGTTGCGGTTATACTGGCACCACCGTCCCGAACAAAAGCCCCGCTTAAGGGTAGACCTTCTGATATGCCGGATAGGGGATTGGTATAGACTGAAGGTGCCACAGACAGAGCGACATTCTCATAAGACAAATGCGGATATCCATCATTGATGGTTCCGCTACCGTCAATATCCCAAATCTCCGAAGAAGCGGCATCATCAAAAGGATTATCTGTAAAATCCCAGGCACTTGTCACGTAATCAGGATTGATACTGAAGCTTTTAACGTTTTTCATTTCGGCAGTACTGTAGGCCTCGCCCGCATCAGTATTTGAAAAATCAGCTGTCTCGTGATCGAAAAAACAATCGGTGACCGTGGATGAAATTACATTATAAATAAATCCACCCCCATTGACCTCCTCATTGAGAACTGGACCAACAGGGACGTTCAGGGCATTTACTGAAGCACTGTAGCAATTGCTTATGGTGGATGAGTTCTCCACAGTTCCGGCAAATCCGCCACCATGTGTATCAGCCCCCACACTGGCTCGACTGTAAGAATTCTGTATGGTTGAACCATTGACCCCTCCGGCAAAACCACCGATATGATCATCACCCTGAACCAGTCCCTCTACAATACAGCCCGATATAGCTGTACTATTGGAAGCCTTGCCCACCAGACCACCGCAGTAGTCGTCACCATCTATACCTACATCAATAATATGAATATCCGTCAGGGTTGCACCATCCGTATAACCAAATAGACCCTGATATTTCGTGCTGCCCCTGTCGAAAGTGAGGGATGTAATGCTGTAACCATTTCCATCATAGGTACCGGTGAATTTTGTGGAGAGCTTACCCAGAGGCAGAAATCCTTCAGCATTATACCAGGTGGAGGTAGCAGATGCATCAATATCTGTTGTTTGGGCGTAATCATAACTCCAACGACTTTCGTCTTCACTGATCCAGCCCAGGTTTTCCAGGCTGGCAATCTGATACACACCGGCATTCGTAGTCGGTTCAGTCACCGTGTGGGTGGGGTAAATGGTGTATTCTTCGCCATAATAACTTGTACCCCCGTCAGTAACATAGGCTCTGATATAGTAGGTGGAGTGGGATTGTAGATTGGTCATGGATGAGGTGAAATTTCCTGTTGTGCTTCCATCCGTAGTTTTTGAATTGGAAATAGTGGGCGAGCTTGAAGTATTCCAGCAAAGCCCATGAGCTGTAATACTGGAACCAGTACGTACAAAACCACCACCTGAACCTGTGCTCTGCGAAGATGTAGCAGGTATCATCGTGTAAACTGCAGTAGCATAACTATAGCCCGATGCAATGTTCCAGGGCAGTTCCGGATAGCCATCATTTAACCCTGCATCCATATCCCAAAGACTGGAACTGTTTCCATCATCAAAGGGATTGCCTTCGAAATCCCAGGCAGCAGCTAAGCCATCAGCTGACTGATCTGTAAAAGTAGTCGTTGTTTTTAGTTGAGTTGTTGTCTTCCCCGTAATACCCGAGGTGGTACCACCACCGCTGGCATCGCTCAATCCACTGACATCTTCATCCCAAAAAGAATTGCTGTAAGTACCACTGCCATGATAACCCACAAATCCACCGACATCTCCAGAACCGCTTGCAGAGCCTGTGCTAAAACTATTGCTTATATCAGCACCGGAATTCTGACCAATGAATCCTCCAGCTTTTGTAGAACTACCTGTCGCTGTACCTCGGCAATAGGAATTGTTGATATTTACCGTACTATTGTTTATCGCGTAGCCGGCAAACCCGCCGACTCTTGCGGAGCCGCTAACATTTCCACTAGTCCAACACTCACTGATAGTAGCTCCCCGAATCTCACCAGCAAACCCACCAATATGGTCTACTGTTGAACTCACACTCCCGCTGGCAGAACATTGAGTAAACTGTGAGCTTGTTAATGACCGCCCTACAAAGCCACCGGTAGCTGTTTTACCGCTTACGCCGGCAGAGGTGCTGGAGTTGCTGATTTGAACCGATTCCTCACAATTACCAACAAAACCACCCGTATACGAGCTGTTTCCATCCACACTTCCACTTATTGTTACACCGGATATTTGGCTTGTTCCTTTAACGTTTCCTGCTAAGCCCCCGGTATAAGCATATCCAGTAATGTCAACCGAGCTTAGGGTCAAATTTGATACAGACGCATTATCAAGTTCCCCAAAAAAACCTACCTCACTTGTTGAGGGTCTATCGATGGTCAAAGCGCTGATACTAAAATCATCACCATTATATGTGCCGGTAAAGGTCCCACCGATGGGGTTAAATCCCTCTCCGCTGTTCAGACTGGCTGATGCACTGGCATCAATATTATTGGCCTGTTTATAGGTATAATCTAAGCGACTACCAGAACTAACACTCATCCAAACGAGATGGTCCAGATG
>JAYEKW010000148.1 GCA_034716895.1 Candidatus Neomarinimicrobiota bacterium | reverse complement strand
GTGGTGACAGGCCTACTCGACATAATAGTCTGGATCAAGCCCTGGTATTGAGCAAAACCAAATTTAGAAGGAATAACTAACTGCTTAAATCCTGCTTTTTAAGCCAGTCGATAGCTTGTTCCAAGCTTTCCATCTCAACCAATTTAAGACCGGCAGCCTGGGTCTTAAGAGAATATGAGGTTACATTGAAGGCTGCCACCGAGCTATGTTTTGGCTTGATGGTGATAAAGAATTTTACACCGTGCTTGACAAATTCCGGGAAGGTCGTAGTCTCGATATAATTCAAAATATTTTTTCCAAACTTACCCTCAGCTTCACTGGAATCCACGATCCAGGCAATGCCACCATGTGATTTAGAGTATTCCAGACCCTTGACTAAAACAGCCTCATGGAATTCCTCGATCCTGATATAGTAATTCTCCCAGATATCAATGATAGCATGGCAATCCTGGTTCCAGAGTACACGAAGCTTTCCCGGAATTTCATGGATGAGTGTCATGGGAGAAAGATAAACGACATTTGTCTAAAAAGAATGCTTCAATGGTATTATGCTACTGGTGAGAGATAGAATAAAACTCCCAAAAAATGAAAGCAACTGCCGGCTAAAACAAATCCGTGCCAGATGGCATGATTAAAGGGCAGCTTTTGCCAGGCATAAAAGATAACCCCTGATGTGTAGGCCAACCCTCCGGCCAGCAACCAGAAAAAGCCCGGCATTGGCAGAGCGGCCAGTAGCGGCTTGATGGCAATGATAACCACCCAGCCCATGAGAATGTAAAAGACTGTACTGACGATCTCGTATTTGTGGCGAAAAATGATCTTGAATGTTATTCCCAGCAGAGCCAGACCCCAGATCACCCCAAATAGACTCCAACCCCAGGGTCCCCGCAAGGTGATTAACAAAAACGGGGTATAAGTGCCGGCAATCAGCAAGTAGATGGCTGAGTGGTCAAAGAGCCGCAACAGTTCCTTGGCTCGTTTGGACTGAAACCCGTGATAGAGGGTGGATGCCAGATACAGCAGGATCAGTGACGAACCATAGATACTAAAGCTAACCACCTGCCAGGCATCACCATACAGAGCTGCCCTGACAACCAGTATGACAAGCCCAACAATGCTAAAAGCAATACCGGCAGCATGGGTAATGGTGTTGGCCAATTCTTCGTAATAGTGGAGTCCGCGCTTCATCTCAATCCTGTAGATTACCGATTTCTTCGAAGAAATAGATGATACTTTCAATTCCTTTATGAAAGTTATAAAGACTGAAATTTTCATCAGGTGCATGGATGTTCTGATCAGGCAAACCGTAGCCTATCAGGAGAACGGGTGACTGGATGATATCGGCAAAGACCTTAACGATGGGGATAGAGCCACCTTCCCTAAGGAAATCGACCTCTTTGCCAAAAGCTCTTTTCAGAGCTCGGACACCAGCTTGTAACCCCGGATTGTCCAGGTCCGTCACATAGCCAAAACCACCATGCATGGCTTGTATATCAGCTTCCATACTTTCCGGAATGAGTGATTCAACATAGGTTTTGAATTTTCGGGCAATATCATCTGGATCCTGATCTGCGACCAGACGCATGGAAACTTTAGCATGGGCTTCAGCTGGAATAACTGTTTTAGCACCTTCACCCTGAAAACCACCCCAGATCCCATTGATATCGAAAGTAGGGCGGGCCCACAATCGTTCCAGATCGTCATAGCCGGCTTCTCCAAACAACGCTGGTGCACCAATGCTACTGGCAAAATCATCTGCTGAAAAAGGGAGATTGCTAAGCTTGATGTGTTCATTTTCAGTGATGGGTAGAACCCTATCATAAAAGCCCGGGATGCGGATACGACCATCTTCATCCTTCATTTGTGCCAGAATCTCAACCAGGGCATTGATCGGATTCTTAACCAGTCCACCAAAAGAACCGGAATGCAGGTCTGTGTTCGTTCCACGCAGATTAACTTGTAAATAGGCCAGTCCGCGTAGACCGTAGGTGATCCCGGGATAGCCGGCTCTGAACATGGGTGTATCAGAGATAACCACATAATCAGCTGTGAGCATCTCGGCATGTTCATTGATGAAATCCTCCAGATGGGCTGAGCCAACTTCCTCTTCACCCTCAAAAATCAGTTTGACATTCACCGGCAGGTCGCCCCGGGTGGTCAGCCAGGCCTCAATGGCTTTTAGATGGATATAGATCTGCCCTTTATCATCAGCAGAACCGCGACCAAATATCTTATCTCCTTTGATCACAGGATCAAAAGGGGGTGAGCTCCACAGATCCACAGGATCCACAGGTTGGACATCATAGTGACCATAGATTAACAACGTAGGTTTATCGGATGCACCAAGCCATTCAGAATACACAACCGGATGGCCCTCTGTTTCGATGATACTGGCCTTAAACATACCGATCTTTTTCATCTCATCTTTTAACATCTCAGCCATGATCCGCATGTCCTTGCCATGTTCCGGCAGAGCACTGATACTGGGTACTTTTAGAATATCAATTAATTCCTGCTCGAATCTGTCATGATTTTGGTTCAGAAAGTCAATGGTCTTTTTCATAAGCTAATCCTCCAGTGAGGCGAGTTCCTGTTGGACAAACTCAACCAGTTCTTTTATAGGTTCTGCTGAGAAATCAAATTTGATGCCCATGGCTTCCCAGACTTCCGGTAGGGGTCTGGAACTACCCAGACTTAGTCCCTTGATATAGCCTTCAAGGGCGGCTTTTGGATCCTTCTTGAAATTTCGAAAAACCTGGAGAGCTCCCAATTGAGCAATGCCATATTCCACATAGTAGAAAGGCATCCCAAAAATATGTAATTGACGCTGCCAGCCGTTCCGCCTGTAGTGATCGTAGCCTTCCCAATTAGTATTGTTCGTCATAAAACGTGTGTTCAATTCATCAAAATAATCATCACGTTCGCTAACTGTATGGTCAGGATTGAGATAAACCCAGTGTTGAAAGGCATCCACGGTGGCACACCAGGGGAAAAAAGTAATGATCCCTTCCAGATGCTCACGACGAGCTCTAAGATGGTCTTGAGAGTCATAGAATTTGTTCCAAAGTCCTGCTGTCATCAATTCCATGCTCATGGAAGCTGTTTCAGCCATCTCAGCCGGAGTATCCCGATAATGGATCAGGGACTCATCATTCGTAAGAAAAGTATGCATGGCGTGGCCGCCCTCGTGACACATGGTTACCACATCACGTTGCGTCCCGGCTGCATTCATGAAAATGAAGGGCATGCCTGTGGTTTCCAGTCCATAATTGTAGCCACCGGGAGCTTTCCCTTTCCGGGATTCCAGATCAAAAAGATTGGCGGACTCCATGGCTTGAAGATTTTTTCCGAATTGCGGGTGGATCTCGCCGAAGATAGAAATGGCTTGTTTAAGCAGGTCAGCTCCAGTGTTAAAGGGTTTCAATGCTTCCTGACCCTTTGGTTCTCCCAGAACATCCCAGGGACGATAATCATCTGGGGCAATACCCAACTTGATGCGATGTTTGTTAGCGATATTACGAGCCAGGGGGACAATATGTTCTTCAATGGCATTTTGAAAATCAATGGCATCCTGCGGAGTATAATCGAACCGTTGGAGTCGATCGTGGGCGAAATCGCGAAAGTTTGAGTAACCGGCGTTCTCAGCGATATTTATCCGCAATTTAAGCATATCGGTATAGATCTGATCAGCGGGTTCCTTGATCGAATACCGTTTCTCAGCAATAGCCAGCCAGGTTTCTTTCCGCTTTTCCCGGTCGGCTGACAGTAGTCGCACTGCTGCTTTAGGTAGGGGCATTTCCTCGCCATCCAACATGACCATCAGGCCGCCGGTGAGTTGGTCATATTTTGTGCTGTGCTTTGAGATCTCTGCAGAAAGCTCAACGTTCTGTTCCCGATAGAGCTCGAGTTCACGTTTTAATTTTTTCTTAAACTGACCAAAGCGGGCATCTGGCAGATCGGCAAACGCAGGATTGGTGACGATCATTTTCTCAACAGTGTTGGCCGCTTTCTCCAGCTCAGGTCCTATTTTTGTAGCGAACAATTCATAGCGATCCACGTATTTCTGATTATCAGTTTCCCTGCTCATGTTGATATAGGACCAGGCGTTTTTTTCATGAAAGACGCTGAGAGTCTCACTATAGTGGACTATTAATTGTGATAGATCGTCAGTATTTGTGACCTCAGTGTTGATCAATTTATCAAAATATGGTTTAAGATCGTTCCAGGAATCAATGGTTAGATCTACGGGTATGAAATGACTAGGTTGGTACATGAATATCTCCTTAAAGCATGCTGTTTTGGCTTGGGGTATTTTACACGACACCCCCTGTGAAGCAAGGGCATTTTCTGTGCCAACCCTGCAGGGAAGTGACAATTCCGGAAAAGTCTGACAATATCATCCTTTGGGAAAACCATTTACAGTTTAACATACTGGTGATCAGTGGCAGATGATTAAAAACAGGATATTCATAGATGCAGATCACTCCATCTGGAACCGCGCGGCTCTACATATAAAATTTCGTGATCCTTTTTTGCTTTCTGACTTTGTGACTAATTTAACTGATAAATAGATAAGAGAGTTCTCATGAACATCGGACCTTACAAATTAACGTCGATCATCACCTCTACTTTTGCTCTAGACGGCGGAGCCATGTTTGGCGTGATTCCTAAAACCATGTGGAGCAATACCGCCGAAGTAGATGATTTCAACCGGATCAAGATGGTGACTCGTACGCTGCTCCTCGAATCGGCTGATCGCAAGATTCTCATTGATACCGGGAATGGTGATAAATGGTCAACTAAACTGAAAGAGATCTTCAAGATCGAAACCGGCTCCTGCATTCTACCTTTAAGTTTGGCTCAGCACGGAATTGATGTTGAAGATATCACAGATGTGATCTGTACTCATCTCCATTTTGATCATGTAGGCGGGAACACACGGCTGGCTGGTGATGAGCTTATACCAGTCTTTCAAAATGCCCGTCATTGGGTTCAGGAGGATAATTGGCAGCTGGCAAATCACCCCCATGCCAAGGATCGCGCGAGCTATCTGTCAGAGAACTGGCAGGTAATTGCAGAAAATGGGATGTTGGAGATCTTGAAATCTGAACGGGATCTGTTTGATGGGATTGTTCTGGAGATTGTTCATGGGCATACTGCTGGACAACAATTACCAGTCATCTCAGATGGCACCACAACCCTCATGTATGGTGGGGATCTGTTTCCCATGAAGGCGCATATCCCAATTCCCTGGGTGATGGCCTATGACAATGAACCCCTGCGTAGTATTGCTGAAAAACAACGAATTTTACCTGGTCTTCTTGAAAAGGAGGCGATGATCTTTTTTGAACATGATCCCCAGGCGACCGCCTGTAAGCTGATATCCACAGACAAAGGAATTGTCGGTGGGGAGAATATTGAAGTATAAGCTTATGGACTCTATTGATGTGTAGTTCGTATCGCACTTTACAATAATCACTAATCGGTTGCTTATGCTGAAAAATAAAGACCTTCAGGAAATTGGATCCAGACTGGGAATACATAAGTTGGGGGTTGCAACTGCCGGGAAATTGCAGGCAGATCCTTTGAATGCGTGGTTGAATCGTGGGTATCAGGGGCAAATGTCCTACATGGAGCGGAATCAGGAAAAGCGCTTAGATCCATCAGAATTGTTGATTGGCGCGCGTTCAGTGATCTCCGTTTTTGTTAATTATCACCAGGCTGAGAGTGTCCCAGAGTTGGAGGGTGTTATTTCCAAGTACGCTCGCGGTACTGATTATCATCCCATACTGAAAGATCTGCTACATGAGTTGGCCCGTGAGTTATTCCCTGACAATATTCAAGAGCTCAGCAGAAAGCAGCGTGCTTTGGTTTACCGTATTTTTGTGGATTCGGCCCCCGTGATGGAGAAACAGTGGGCTGTGGCTGCCGGTATTGGGTGGCAGGGGAAGCATTCAAATATCATTACCCGTGAGTTTGGTAGCTGGGGTTTTCTGGGGGAGATCGTTACTACTGAAGTATTTGATCATTATGATGATCCTGTTGCTGACCACTGTGGGACATGTACGGCTTGTATTGATGCGTGTCCTACCCAGGCGATCGTGGAACCCTATATGGTTGATGGCTCAAAGTGTATCTCCTATGCCACCATTGAACTGAAGCCCGAGGAAGTTATCCCCGAGAATATCAGAACCAAGTTGGGGGAGTGGATTTTCGGCTGTGATATTTGTCAGGATGTGTGTCCCTGGAATCGCTTTGCCAAACCAAGTGAGATCGAAGCGTTTGCACCTGGTGAAGGTCTTCAGGCCGGGGTTGTGCCAGATTTTCATACACTGGATGAGACAGCATTTAATCAGGCATATAAAGCAAGTCCCCTACGCCGTCCCGGGTTAAAAGGAATGCGTAGAAATCAACAAAAGAATTTAAGCATTTAGGATCCGCTCATTCAGCGGGTAGATCCTCTGTGATACTGCATGGGGTATCGCTTAAGATCAGTTAAGAATTGATCTCGTCGATTATTTCTACTTGCCAGTTCTCATCAAGCCAGATCAATAAGATATGCATACCCAGATTCCAGGTTTCCATGATCTTACTGGCTTTTCTTAATTGAGTGAGGTGTTCAGCTTTTGAGACAGGGTTTCCGGCACAGTCATAATGAGCAACCAAGGCTAGGGTCTTTGACCCATGTTTATCCCGGGAAACCAGTATACGTTGCAGAATCAGTCGTGAAGCTGTGGCAGTTGAAGCCATGATCCGATCTGGACCAGCCTCTGTGATCACATCGATATAGGTTGCACCTGTTTTTTGTTTCATCCATTCGTTTACCGGATCCTGAACCCGACCATCCATACAGTTGATAACAGTAGCAAATTGGGAAGCCATTTTGGATTTACCTCTAATCAGTAGTTTTGTCTGAATTGTTTGTGAAACTATTTTTTAAGTCCACGATCCGTTCATAGGATTCATGGATTCTTTGTGGATCAATTTCTCCGGATTTAATGGCAGTAATGACCACCCGGCGAACACGAGAGGGGAGATCCTGTTCCAGGTTCAGTGGATCTGAGAATTGTAAGATATCACAACCAGCATTAATTGCTGCAATAATGATCTCATCTAAACCGTAACGCTTGATGATGGCGCCCATTTGCAGGTCGTCAGTGATCACAACCCCGGTATAGCCCAGCTCACCCCTGAGGGTCTTCTGAATATGTTCCCGTGAGAGGGAAGCCGGATACTTTGAATCTATGTTATGATCGAACAGGTGCCCAGCCATGATCAAGTCTACTAACGATGAATCAATGAGCCGCCTAAAGGGCAATTGCTCGGAACTTCGCCAAGTGTGAGTAATATCAGTCAGATCATTATGTGTATCTTCCCGAGAACTGCCGTGACCAGGGTAGTGTTTCAAGGTGGTTAGCACTTTTTTAGCCCGATGAGCGCGAATAAAGATTTCACCGAGGTCGAATACTCTGCCCGGATCACGTGAAAAACTGCGGTTAAGTTGGCCAATGGCAGGGGAAGCCCGGTTTACATTTACATCTACTACCGGACCTAGATTCAAATTCAAACCTGTCCTGTGAATCTGGGTTGCCATCTGAGAATAGACAGCATCCGCTTCTAAGTCGTTGAAGTTTTTCCCGACATGCGCTGCAGATGGAAATTCAATAAACCCTTGAGCTTTGCGCAATCGACGTACCTGGCCACCCTCTTCGTCAACTGCCAGTAAAAGAGGATGCGGTGCCGGAGAGGTTGAAATGCTCTTTACAAAGATTCTGAACTGGCGGCTGTTCTTGATGTTATGCTTAAAAAAAATGATACCACCAATATCACCGTTAGTGATCTGTCGTCGGGTTTGCTGCATGACATGAGCATTCAGATTGCTTCCACGAATACCAACCATGAGCATCTGCCCAATTTCTTGTTTCAGCCTGTCAATATCCAGGCTATCAATTGGATTTGCCTGCCCGAAAATAGCACTATGGAGGAGTCCGGACAGTAGTGCAAGGATGACAATTTTTCTAAGGGCGGTTGTATGTGCATTCAGATACATAAACGCTTGAAGCTAGACGGGAATATGAAGGGTTTCAAGTCTTTGTGGTGGGTATTTTAAAAATCAAAAATTCTGTACAGTAGAAGCAAAGCATGGCTTGCCATTACTCTGAAGCAGGCTCGTTTTTATGAAAAGAGTGCCATTTATACCTGAAAAAGTAAAATAATCCTCAAAGCATGGCAATAATGGCAGAGATGTGCCATGTAGCAGAAGTAAAAAACCATAAATGCGCCATAATGACTCATTATTAGCATTGGCACGGGATTCGAATAAAGGAAGGATGTGTTGAGATAATTGAAAAACGAAATTAAATAAAGGAGAATTAATCATGACACTCGTAAAAGTAAACCGCCCCAGGATCAACCAGACCTTTGATAGCATGCTGAACAGTTTTTTTGAAGATATGAATGTTAGCAATCAGCGGCGCAATGTTTGGCGTCCGGCAATGGATGTTCAAGAACTGGAAAAAAGTTTTGAATTGTCGTTTCCATTACCTGGTTTTGAAAAGGACAATATTACCATCTCGGTGAAAGACAACACTCTGATCCTCAAAGCAACAAAGGCAGAGGTCAAAGAGGATAAGGATGTGAAGTACCTGGCCCGTGAGATCGCTCAGGGAAGCTATGAGAGAACCATTGAGCTTCCTGAAAACGTGAAGACGGATAAGATCGCTGCCGAATACAAGAGAGGGATTCTAACCTTGAGCATTCCCAAGACCAAGGAAATGCTGCCTAAGGAGATTCCCATAACCATCAAATAAATCTGGGTCGGGTATGACGGCTCACGGTCAAACCACAAAAAAGGGCTCGAATTTCGAGCCCTTTTTTATGATTCAGTTTGGTAGACTTATTTACGTCCGTCCACCAGATTTTCTACGACTGCGGGATCTGCCAGGGTGGAGATATCACCCAGTTTATCCACTTCATTCTCAGCGATCTTACGTAGAATTCGACGCATGATCTTACCAGAACGAGTCTTTGGCAGTGCTGGTGTGAATTGGATCTTGTCCGGCTTGGCGTGAGGACCGATCTCTTTTCTCACGGAAGCTGCAATTCCAGCCAGAATCTCATCAGAACCTTCAATACCAGCCATGAGGGTAACATAGGCATAAATTCCCTGACCCTTGATGTCATGCGGAAATCCTACCACAGCAGCTTCAGCTACATGGGGAGCCTTGCCGATAGCGCCTTCAACTTCAGCAGTACCGATCCGGTGTCCTGAAACATTCAGAACATCATCAACTCGACCAGTGATCCAATAGTCACCATCTTCATCACGACGAGCGCCGTCACCAGTGAAATAATAACCGGGATACATGGACAGGTAAGTCTGCATAAAACGATCATGATCGCCATACAGGGTTCTCATCATGCCTGGCCAGGAAGCTTTCATAGCCAAAAGACCGGATTTATTATTACCCTTGATCTCTTTGCCATCTTCAGTAAGCAGGACCGGTTGGACTCCAAAGAAAGGAATGGTTGCACTACCTGGCTTCAGGGGGGTGATTCCCGGTAGTGGTGTCAGTAGAATACCACCGGTCTCAGTTTGCCACCAGGTATCTACGATGGGACATTTACCCTTACCAACGATATTATAGTACCAGTTCCATTCCGGTTCTTTAATGGTTTCACCCACTGTTCCCAGCAGTCTGAGTGTGGAAAGATCATTTTTCTCAACCCATTGATTACCTTCGCGCATGAGGGCACGCAGTGCAGTGGGGGCAGTATAGAAAAGGGTGATCTTATGTTTGTCAACCACTTCCCAGAAGCGACCAAAATCAGGATAATTCGGGACACCTTCGAACATGACGGTGATGGCGCGATTGGCCAATGGTCCGTACACGATATAGGAGTGACCAGTAACCCAGCCAATATCAGCAGTACACCAGTAAATATCATCTTCATGATAATCGAAAATGAGTTCATGGGTCAGAGAAGCATAGGTCAGATATCCACCTGTTGTGTGGAGAACACCCTTTGGTTTGCCGGTTGAACCGGAAGTGTAAAGAATAAATAATGGATCTTCAGCGTCCATCTCTTCCGGTGCACAAATGGCATCAGCCTTGGCCATACCTTCATGCCACCAGATATCGCGACCATCATCCATGGCAACCTCAGCACCAGTCCGCTTTACGACCACACAGGTTGTAATGGAAGGGGTTTCGGCCAGGGCCTTATCAGCATTGGATTTCATGGGAATATCAAGTTTTTTCCCGCGGACACCCGTATCCTGAGTGATCAGAACTTTACATTCGGAATCATTGATCCGGTCACGAAGCGATTCTGGACTGAAAGCACCAAAAACGATTGAGTGGATGGCACCGATTCGTGAACAAGCCAGCATCGCAATGGAAAGCTCGGGAATCATCTGCATGTATAAGCAGACACGATCGCCTTTTTCAACACCCCGATCTTTAAGAACGTTAGCAAATTGCTGGACTTCACCCAGAAGTTCAGTGTATGTAAATTTTTTGTCCTCTGTGGGGTCGTTGCCTTCCCAGATCAAAGCAGTACGATCACCATGGCCATCCTCAACGTGACGATCCAGGCAATTGTAACTGACATTAAGTTTTCCCCCGAGATACCATTTGATGTCTCCAGCGGCCAGATCTGATTCAACCACTTTATCCCATTTTTTGAACCAGGTCAAACGTTCTGCTTGTTCACTCCAGAATCCTTCCGGATCACTGATTGAACGGTCATACATTTCCTGATACTGTTCCATCGATTTGATGTGCGCATTGGCAGTGAATTCAGCAGCAGGGTTAAATTTTTTTACCTCACTCATTTCAACTCCTTTAATATAAAAATTTCATCGTGTTATTGATGGGTTTGAGGTAGTGCAAACAATGCGCCAAAAGTTTCAATACCAAAAAATGGCGATATTTATACCTGTCTAAACGCAACTGCATTCACTCCCGGTAATTGTCGCCAAGGTCAGAGGAGCTATTAAAGCGCTTCAA
>JAYEKW010000147.1:59475-72773 GCA_034716895.1 Candidatus Neomarinimicrobiota bacterium | reverse complement strand
GATAAAACGAGGACTGAGTCCAAAACACTTAATATTTCGACCTTCGACCTTCGACCTTCGACCTTCGACCTTCGACCTTCGACCTTCGACCTTCGACCTTCGACCTTCGACCTTCGACCTTCGACCTAAAAAAGAGCGCGCAATAATAAGCTGAGAGTGCCCCTCCCACAATAGCTATTTTGCCATCAAGCCGCACTGCGGGTTTTGCGAACTGCAAGCTGTCAAAATGAAAAGAATAACAGGCAGCATCTTGAATACAGTTAGAATTTTTCTCCCCGCGCCTCACGTATTTGACTACCAACCGGTCGAATCCGCCCCCAAATGCTGTAGATAATACTCATGGCAGCCAGAACCTGAAATATTGAGCTCCAAAAACCAAGACTATCAGCGATTCCCCTTGGATGCAGCCCCTGAAAAATCTCGGCTATAAAACGGATCGCAGTTGATCCGGTGTACACCCAGTAACTGGCCTTTATTACAGCAGGGTTATATTTTTTATCATCTTTCCTGGCTCTGGGAAAAAACCAGACACCCACTCCCAGGATCATCAGGAACATGCCTCCCATGAGTAAAACATGGAGATGAGCCTGAATCAGAGTATAGGGGAGTGTCCATCCAAATACTTTTGCTCCGTATATGTACAAACCTGCGAAAAGCCCCAAAATAAAAAAGGCAAAGGCGGTTTTAATAAAGTAACGAGCCATCGTGAACATAATCTTTAATTCTCCTGGTTAATTGTGTGAACCTGATCCCATGCATGGTCTGTCCAAGCTACAAAATATTTGACCCGGGTTAACAACAAATTATTTTGACCATAAACTTCTGGAAATGGCGCACAGGAGGAAATGGGTGGACAATAAAGACGCAAAATCTTGCATCTTCACACCTTTTAAGTTTCAGCTACTTTTGGGTCGCCGTTACTTTTTGTATCCACTATCTTACATCCTTTGCTGTTAACCAAAGAAATGTTTTACTCCTGCCCGATGTGTGTATTTTCAAGCATGAGCAATACTCTGATCCAACTCAAGAACTTTAGCCAGCCCGAACTGGAAGATTGGGTAAAGACCCGGAGTGAAAAAACATTCCGAGGTCGTCAACTATTCCAGTGGATCTGGCAAAAAGGAGTTGAGGATTTTCAGGAAATGACCAATTTGTCCAAGACCTTGATTCAGGATCTGGAGCAAAACTGCAGTTTGCTTTTGTCTACTGTACACCAGGTACAAACATCTGAAACCCAGGAAACTTCCAAATTCCTGATTCGCTTGAATGATGGACAGTTCGTGGAAACCGTCCTCATTCCGGAAAGTAAACGAGTCACCGTTTGTCTCTCATCTCAAGTTGGTTGTGCCCTTGATTGTGATTTCTGTGCCACAGGAAAAATGGGACTGAAACGCAATCTGACCAGTGGTGAGATCGCTGATCAACTCCTCCATGTCAGACGCTTTAGTGACCGCCCCATTACCAATATTGTTTTCATGGGTATGGGCGAACCTTTTCATAATTATGCTCAAGTCATTCGGGCTGCTGATATTCTTAATGCAGAATTGGGATTTGCTCACGGTGCCCGTAAGATCACCATCTCAACCAGTGGCTTGGTACCCCAGATCAAACAATTCACCGAAGAAGGCCACCGCTACAAATTAGCGGTTAGTCTGAATGCCAGCGATGACACTTCCCGAACCCGCTTGATGCCAATCAATAAAAAATGGAATATTGCTGATCTGGTAACAGCCTGTCAGGAATATACCAAAACATCCAGCAACATGCTGACCTTTGAGTATGTGTTGATGGCGGGTATTAATGATGGTATTGGCGACGCCAGACGACTGATCAAGATTGCCAATCAGGTATTCTGTAAGGTGAATATAATTCCCTATAATGAGGTGGCGGAAGCATATAAAAGACCTTCAAATACCAGAATAAACACCTTCCTGGATACATTAAAAGGGGCTCGCTTTGGGGTAACTGTACGCTGGAGTCAGGGTGATGATATCGATGCAGCCTGCGGTCAACTAAGCACAATAGCTCAAGGAGAGAAGTAGAAAATATTATGATCAATAAACAGCCTGTCGAAGCGATTCATAAAATTCGCAGGAAAGGGATATTCAAAGCTGATATCGCTTTGGTATTAGGTTCCGGCTTAGGAAATTTTGTTGAAACCCTGGACCGGACAACCCGTATCTCCTTTTCAGATATCCCGGGTTTCCCCGTATCGACAGTAGAAGGGCACTCCGGAGAGCTGGTCCATGGATATCTTGGTGAGGTTCCTGTTCTGGTTAACTCGGGCAGAGTCCATTTTTATGAAGGCTATTCACTGGAGCAGGTAGTCTATCCAATTCATATCCTACAGGCGTTGGGTGCAAAAACCATAATTTTGACCAATGCCGCCGGTAGCATTCGCAAGGAATATGCTCCGGGTGACCTGATGCTCATTACTCGATTTCTAAATCTGACCGGACGTTCCATCTATAAGAATCAACCCGAGCCGGAGCATATTTTTGATGCTTCTAAACTGGAAAAGATTCTACAGGTTGCGGAAAGCACAGGGATTTCTTTAAAGACCGGATCCTATGCCGGCCTGAATGGACCCAGCTATGAAACTCCGGCTGAGATCCGGTTTCTCAGATTGAAAAATGCTGATGCAGTAGGAATGTCAACGATTCATGAAGCTATGGCTGCATTTCAATTGGATATGCAGGTACTGGGTATCAGTTGTTTAACCAATTATGCTGCCGGGATCCTGGATCAGCCACTGAACCACGCTGAGGTCATGGAGACCGGGCGGCGTGTCCGAGAAGACTTTGCCAAACTACTCTCTGGATTGGTTTACACGCTGGTTTAACGAACCACTCCTGCCGGGAAATAAACCTAGTTCATTTGCATAAAATAATTGAAATATATCATTCTGATATGGCGCTATATCGAATTGATGCTAACTTAGGCCGATAAATCCCCATTGGGGTGTGAATGATAACGGTCTAAAATAATATATAATAATATGTTATCATGGTTTTCACGCATTATGGCATGGCAATTGTCCTTGTGAAGAGCAAATGAATTGGACAACAATAATGAAAACGGAAAACCATCGTTCAGAAAGGAACCAGAAAATGATTAGAACAGCAGAACACCCAACGAGTTGGAGTACAATCTCAGGGGCAATCGTCGTGTTTGCGAATGCCGGAGCTTTAATTGTTTTGGCCAGTATAGTTTTATTTGCCACACCAGCATTTGTACAGGGTGCCGAGCACACAGAGGTCACGGTGAATCTGGGACAGCTATCCGAATTGAAAGAAGTTGAACAGGAACTCAATGAAGTCGCCATAGAAGTACAGGAAGCTTTAGGGGAGGTCGGTATAGAAACCGGGATTAAGATCAATTTTGAAAATGATGAAGATGATGCACGTCCCAAACTCGGAGTCTATTTAAACAATATGGATTTTGAGGATGCCTACAAAATGCGTTATCCCTATGCACATGGTGTCCTGGTAAATGGAACGGTGAATAATGGTAGTGCTGACAAAGCCGGTATCATTGAAGATGACATTATCATGTACTTTGATGGTACAAAAGTACTGTATGAAGATCATTTAGTACGCTTGATTCGCAGCAAGCATTTTGGTGATCAGGTGCAAGTCGTTTTCTACCGTGATGAAGCCCTGGATTCCACCTTGGTTACTTTTACCAAACCAGTGAAAAAAGAAAAAGCATTAGCATTGGTAGATGAAGACAAGAAAGAGAAAAAACGTCGTAATTCCCGTGGTTACGGTGGTGGTGGGTTTACCCCCATGTTGGTGCAGGATCAATTTACAGATGTTGGTGATCTTATGACTACTCTTGGTCTTTCATCTACTCCCTTCAAGGATGAGGGTATCGTTCTTTGGGGTGGCTCTGGTCAAGGCTATGTTGGCAACGGTTGGTTCTTAGGTGGCTTTGGTAATGGTGGCAGTCTTTCAAACACGGTAACGGTTATGGATGGAACTACCCAGGTAGACCGGAAGATCACTTTTGGAATGGGTTTTGGAGGCTTAACAGTTGAGAAACGTTTGGCACCCTTTTCATGGGCAACCATTGGCGCTGGTGTTGGTCTTGGAGGTGGTGGAATCGATCTAGCGGTTTCGCAGAATGATGGTAATTTCTCATGGATAAATCTTGGAACAGAACTGCTTAACACCAACAGCACAACGGTAAACTTTTCAAAGAACTATGCAATTGTTCATCCAAGAGCGAGCCTGATGCTCAAACTAACCAGTTGGATGCGTCTTAAGGCTGAATACGGTTATCTCTACGGATATTCATTCAGCGAAGGTTGGAACACTACCCTGGGTAACAGCTCTGTGAATATTGAACAGGACTCCTATGAATTGGTAGGCAGCCCGAATACAGCACTGGAAGCCAGTACGATCTCAGTCGGATTATGGTTCGGATTCTAGATCAAAATAAACGAGCAAATCATGATGCCGATATCACATGATAGCGGCATCATGATTTTTTATTAATAGTGGAACAGATGATATATCTCCGGTCTTTTGCTAGAACTGAATTCAAGACAAAGGAAAGTATATATTAACATGATCCTGGAATAATCCAGATCCTTAATAGGCGACATCAGAACATGACACTCACGATGCACCTAAAGAACAACAAAATGAAAAGACCAGCCCTTGCTACAGTTTCTTGCTGATAAGCTGGGCGCCGGAGCCCTTTTCATTTCCCAACTACTTCTTACAGCAGTTGTCGGGACAGAACCCTATTTTCAGGATGTTCATTTGGAAGTGAGTGGGGATCGATTGTTCTGTTCCGGAAGACTAATGGAAAGCTTCACGCCTGATCTGGATCTACTCCTGCGATCAGGGGATCTAGTGATTATTCACTTCGAAATAGACCTGGTGAGCACTACTAACGACTCAGTAGTGGCTATGGCAGATTGGGAACACCGCTTTCGTTACTCACTGCTGGAAGACGAATATACGGTTTATCGCAGTGAGCAAGATCGGCAAATGCGTTACGGTGATTTTGAACTGGCGAAAGAGGAATGGGTCAAGATCCAGAGAACCTTGTTCTGCAGGATGCGAGTCATGGATGGTAATCAGTCTTATTTTTTAAGAATATCAGCATTTATGGAAGAGATGGAAATGCCGGGTATTACAAAAAAAATCAACCTCATGTCCTTTTGGAATCGTATCAGACCGGTTCATGTTTCAGAACCTTTCAGGAAAAGACAATTAGCTCTATGAGATTTGGCATGCCTTCTTTCAGACTTCAAATAATCGTACTGGTAAGTCTGGTCACCTTGATCGCAGCACTTTTAATGCGCGAATTTTTCCTTAGCAATCTGAGTTCATATCAAGATCAGATCACCGAACTTTCAACAAAACAGAAGGTTCACGAATTGTATAAGAATTATAATACGATCATGGACTCCAGTCAGGTAACACCGTTCAATGGTGAAGTTGAGAGCATTCTCAGAGATTTGCATAAGATCGAGATCGCCGGAGACTTTTACAACCGTGACATCAGACGCTATTCAGTAGGAATCGTTATCCTCATGGTAATTCTGACCGGAAGTATATTTTTGCTGCTATTTATGGCCATCACCCGGCCACTGGCACGTTTGCTTACAGCTACAGAGAAATTGCAAGGTGGAGATTTTGAGATCCATATCAAAGAAAACCGGTATTCGCCCCTGAACGATCTTATCGTGGCTTTTAACACGATGGTTGAGGAATTGAACCACAACCGGGAACTGTTGATCGAAGCTGAAAAACAGACCCTATGGCAGGAAATGGCCAGGGCAATGGCACATGAGATCAAAAACCCACTTACTCCAATACGGTTGGCTGCTCAACGCCTGGAAGTAAAACACTATGAAAAGGCGGAAAATCTTCCTGAAGTCCTGGAAAAATCCATGCGAGTCATCAATGAAGAGGTGGATAATCTCCAGGCTTTGGTGACTGCCTTCTCTGGATTTGCCAAAATGCCTGAAGCTCAGTTTGAATACTTCGACCTTAACCAGCAAATAAAAGATATCAGCGAGCAATATTCGGATGAGGCCAGTATTGAATTGAACCTGGATAAAAATCTGGAAGAGATTCATGCTGATGCCATGCAAATAAAGCAAGTGCTGGTCAATCTGATCCAGAATGCTATCCAGGCTTGTCCTCGTGAACCGCAGATCAATCTGGTGACAAAAGTCCGGGAAAAGATCTGCTTAATTCAGATAACCGATCATGGCAAGGGTATCTCTGAAGCAGATCTGGTGAAAATATTTGAACCCTATTTTACCACCAGGAAAAAGGGAACCGGTTTGGGATTGGCAATAGTAAGACGGATTATTCGTCAACATGGTGGAAACATCAAGGCCTATAGCTCCCCGGGCGAGGGCTCTACGTTTGAGATAAGTCTTCCCTGTAATCGAGAAACAGCATAAATGCATTCAATCGGATAGGATAGAATTATGGCTGATCATAAGATCAAAATATTGATAATTGATGATGAAAAGAACATTCGCCTCACGTTGCGCGACATCCTTGAGGATGATGGTCATCACGTATTGGATGCCGGGAGTGGTGAAGCCGGTCTGGCTATTTTCAAACAGCAAAGTGTTGATCTGGTCTTACTGGATGTTCGCTTACCAGGCATGGATGGTATTGAAGTTCTGAAAGCAATTCGGAAGATCAATGAAGAACTGGATGTGATTATGATCTCTGGACACGCCACGGTTGGTACTGCCGTTGATGCTCTACGCATCGGGGCCTATGACTTCCTTGAAAAACCATTGTCACTAGCTCGGGTAAAGTTGGCTATCAGAAACCTCTCTGAGAAACAAACACTTTTGAAAAGATCCACTTTGATCCAGCAAACCGAAAAAGTTAAGTATCGCATGATTGGAACGTCTCCCCAGATTGAACTGGTACTAGAGACAGCCCGACGCGTTGGTCCCACTCAAGCTAAAGTCCTCATTCGGGGCGAGAGTGGTACCGGAAAAGAGTTGGTTGCTCACGCTATTCACACTGCCAGCTCACGAGCCAATGAGGCTTTTGTGAAATTCAATGCTGCTGCCATTCCATCAGAACTGGTAGAAAGTGAGCTTTTTGGACATGAAAAAGGTGCCTTTACTGGAGCTGTGGGTCAGAAAAAGGGCAAGATCGAGATGGCCAATGGCGGAACCCTTTTCCTGGATGAGATCGGCGATATGAGCCTTTCTGCTCAGGCAAAGATTTTGAGAGTTCTGGAAGATGGAAAATTTGAGCGGGTTGGGGGAACCCAAACCCAGTCTGTAGACATTCGTCTTCTGGCAGCAACCAACAAACCACTGGAAGAATTGGTGTCAACAGGACTTTTTCGTGAGGATCTGTTCTATCGTCTGAATGTCGTTCCCATAAATTTGCCACCCCTGCGCGAACGAGAAGGGGATATCAAGGTCTTGATTAACCATTTTTTGGCTCATTATGCTGCTGAACTAAGTCTGCAGCCGAAACGCTTTTCCCGGGATGCCATGAATATGCTGGTTGGATATCCCTTTCCCGGCAATATTCGTGAATTACGGAATTTGATCGAACGTCTCTATATCTTAAGCCCAAACATGGAAATCGATATTCAAGAGGTCAAACCACACCTGAATCAGGTCATCTCCACTACAGGGGATGCCACAATATTTTCTGAGACTCGTCCCTTTACTGAAGCCAAACGCATGTTTGAGGAAAGTTTTCTTGAATCTCAATTACGGCAACATGCCGGCAATATAAGCCGTACAGCAAAAAGTCTGGGCATGCAGCAATCTAATCTGTCACGTAAACTCAAAGAGCTCGGGTTGGGTAAATCCTGACTCGACTCTTCCAAAACCAAAAAGAAACTATTGTTATGAATATTGCTCGATTAATTTTACCAGGCCTGTTGTTGATATCGGTCACTTTTGCCGATACTAAGCAAAAAAGTGTATTTGCCTACAGGACTTTATCCCCGCCAATTATTGATGGTGTTGTAGATGATGAAGTCTGGAAAGGAAGTCAACCAGCCACAGATTTTTACCGCTTTCAACCAGAGAGTGGTGGTCATGCTCCGGTGAAGACCGAACTCAGGTTTTTGTATGACGATGTCGCTCTTTATGTGGCGGCTATCATGTATGATCCTGAACCGATGGAGATCCTGACCCAGTTGGGTAAACGGGATGATGACAATGTGGTAGCTGATTGGCTGGGGCTCTGGATAAGTCCCTTCAACGACGGTGCAAATGAGCTGAATTTCGCAGTGACTGCCTCTGGAATCCAAATCGATCGAAAGTTCAGCCCTAATAATGTTGATAACAATTGGAACCCGGTCTGGACCAGTGATGTTTCGATCCACGCCCAGGGTTGGTTCCTGGAAATGGAAATCCCCTTTAGTCAAATTCGTTTTCCCTCAAAAGATATTCAAACCTGGGGGCTCAACATAGCGCGTTACCGGGCGAGAGAAAGGGAAGCCTATACCTGGACCGCTCTGGATAAAGCGCAGGACAACTTTGCCCAGCAGTCCGGACTATTACATGGCATCGAGAATATCGAAACACCTCTGCGTCTTTCGTTCACACCCTACGCAGCCGCTTCTATCGAACACTATCCCTTTGATGAATCAGGCAAAAGCAACTTTTCCAGTATCTATCGGGGAGGGATGGATCTGAAATATGGCATTAATGAGAGTTTTACCCTGGATATGACCCTGATCCCGGATTTTGGTCAGGTTCAATCTGACAACCAGGAACTGAATCTTACCCCTTTTGAAATTCGTTACGATGAGCATCGCCCATTTTTTACGGAAGGAACTCAATTACTTCATAAAGCTGGACTATTCTACTCCCGTCGGGTAGGGTCCCGACCGGTAGGTTTTTGGAACGTGTATGGTGATGATGTGCTTGGTTCAGGTGATGAGATCATCTCCAATCCTGATGAAACACAACTCATCAATGCCACCAAAGTAACCGGACAAACCATCAATGGCATTGGATTGGGCTTTTTCAATGCCATCACCGCCGAAACTCATGCTGTTATTAGAGATTCGGTGGGCAATGAGCGTGAATATGTGACGAATCCCTTGACTAACTATAATCTGGTTATAGTAGGTAAGAACCTTAAAAATGGATCCGACTTCAGCCTTGTCAATACCAATGTCCAACGTTTTTCCGGGGATGATAACAATTATGATTTTCGGGATGCGAATGTAATTGGCTTTGAAACTCGATTATTGACCGCTGATTCCAAATGGATATTGGAAGCCAATGGCGGCTATGATCAATTGATCTATGCCGATAGTGTATCCACTGGTTATAAATACTATTTAGGTATATCAGAAGGTCTGGGAGCTTTACAATATGGTCTTGGGCACAATGTGGAGAGTGAATTCTATAACCCCAATGATATGGGATACTTGCGCCAGCCTAATGAGTATTCTCAACATGGTTGGATATCACTTAGGACTCTAGATCCGGTCTGGAAGGTTAATAGTGCGAATATCAGGGTAAGCGCCAATTATTCTAGTCGTTTCAACCCCCGTGTATATTCCAGTCTGGATTTCAATGCTCATTACAATATAAGCTTTAAAAACTATTTATCCTGGGGTGGTGGACTCTCGTTGAGGCCGAAAGAAGGTCATAATTATGATGAGCCCCGAATTGCTGATCGCTATTTTACTGTTCCCACAGGGTTTAATTTTCATACCTGGCTTTCATCGAATTATAACAAGGCCTTCTCCATGAATGGCTGGGGTGGTGCCTCAACCAGAAATCGACGGGGTGCCCAATGGCATGGTGGTGGTATAACTCCGCGTTGGCGTGTGAATAATCGTTGGCTCATGCGTTATGAAGCTGAAATGCATTTGAATGAGAGTGACCACGGGTTTGCCGATTATGATAGTGAAGGTGCTCCAATTTTTGGTAAACGAGATCAGGTGACGATCACGAATAGTTTCTATTCCAGCTACATTGTCAGTCGGAATCTTGAGTCTGACATTCGCATGCGTTATTACCGATCATCTGTAGAATATCTGGAATTCTTTGATCTCCTTGAGGATGGTAATTTATCCCCGAGTTCGTATAGTGAGGATCTGAATACTGTGTTCGGAGCATTTACCATTGATGCAGTCATGACCTGGCGCTTTTCACCGGGAAGTGAATTGAATATTACCTGGAAGAACGCCATTTTTACCTACGGTGATAATCCGGGAGTCTCGTATCTGGAGGATGTGAAGGGTTTACCTGATCTGGATCAGAGTAACAGCCTCTCTTTTAAACTGTTATACTATGTTGATACTTGGAATCTGAAACATAAACTATAGATCCGACCATCATACTTTTAGGGCGTTGAATTGCCATCAAATAGGGATCCTTCGGGTCTTCGACCCCTGGGAAGATAAACCGCCTACTGCCCTTAACCCTGCATCTCCAATTATTACAGGCTTTATGGCATAGAGCTTGCCTTTGTGAATGACCTGAAAACAGGAGAGTCCCATGTATAAAATATTAAAAGCCAAATTCATTGCTCCCAATGTAAAAAGTTTCATTATTGAAGCCCCCCTCATTGCTAAGAAACGTCAAGCAGGGCAATTTGTGATGCTGAGGGTTCATGATAAGGGTGAACGTATTCCCATTACTATTGCTGACTCAGATATCAAAGCGGGTTGGATCAATATCATCGTACAGGGGCTGGGAAAGACCAGTGCTCACCTCAATACCCTGGAAGCAGGTGATCATTTACAAGATTTGGTAGGACCGCTGGGTCTGCCTACTCACATCGAGAACTGGGGTACCCTGGTCTGTATCAGTGGTGGAGTTGGAACAGCTGAAGCGCTGCCAATTGCTGCTGCTGGAAAGGCTGCCGGGAATCGCGTTATATCCATCATTGGTGCCCGCAACAAAGATCTGATTATCGCTGAAGCGCAAATGGCTGAACTTGTCGATGAAGTCCGTATCTCTACTGATGATGGATCTGCCGGACGCCACGGTTTGGTCACCGATGTATTGCAGGATATCATGGATGAAGGCATCAAACCTGACATGATCGTTGCCATTGGTCCCCTGCCCATGATGGCCGCCGTCTCTAACCAGACCAAAGAGATTGGTATTCCTACCATGGTCAGTCTGAATGCCATTATGGTAGATGGAACCGGAATGTGTGGTGCCTGCCGGGCTACCGTTGGTGGCAAAACAGTTTTTGTCTGTGTGGATGGACCGGAGTTTGATGGTCATCAAGTAGATTTTAAGGAATTGGGCATGCGCCAGAAGATGTACAAAAAACAGGAGGCAGAATCACATAAGTGCTTCCTTGAAAAACAGATGAAAAAGCTCAAAACTGAGCAGGCAGAGGAGGTTTCATCATGAAACGTGAAAAACCTCAATCATTCAATACTGTACCAATTAAAGAACGCCTGACTATCCCTCGTCAGGATATGCCGGAGCAGGATGCTTTACTCCGTAGCACCAATTTTTTGGAAGTGAATCTTGGCTTCACACCTGAACAGGCTGTAATAGAAGCACAACGCTGTATCGAGTGTAAAAATCCCACCTGCATGGAGGGGTGTCCGGTAAATATTAAGATTCCTGACTTCATTCAGTTGATCTGTAACAAAGATTTTATGGGTGCAGCTGAGAAAATCAAAGAAGACAATTCCCTGCCAGCCGTTTGTGGCCGGGTTTGTCCTCAGGAGACCCAGTGTGAACAGGTTTGCGTAGTGGGGAAACGGTTCGAGCCAGTTGCCATTGGTCGTCTGGAACGTTTTGTGGCAGATTATGCCATGCTGCATGGAAATGGTTCAGCCAAAACCATTGAGAAACCCAAGCCCAGTGGACAAAAAGTCGCGATCGTTGGTTCTGGACCAGCCGGTTTGGCAGTGGCCAGTGATTTGATCAAAGAAGGTCATGATATCACCGTGTTCGAAGCACTGCATGAGTTTGGTGGAGTATTGGTCTACGGCATTCCGGAATTTCGCTTACCCAAAGCAATTTTGCGGGAAGAGGTTGCCAATCTGGAGGCAAAGGGGGTCAAGTTTATCAAGAATTTCATTGTTGGCCGCACCATGACCATCCAGGAATTGATGACAGACGAAGGCTATGATGCCGTTTTCCTGGGCTTGGGAGCTGGTTTACCCCGGTTTATGAATATTCCAGGTGAGAATCTCAATGGCGTCTATTCTGCCAATGAATTTTTGACCCGTTCAAATCTTATGCGTGGGTATGAATTCCCCGAATGGGATACGCCGCTTTATCGGGCTAAGCATGCCATCATTGTAGGTGGTGGCAATACTGCCATGGATGCAGTTAGAACAGCCAAGCGTCTCGGAGCCGATGAAGCCTCTATTGTTTACCGACGTTCTGAAGAGGAAATGCCGGCACGTAACGAGGAGATCCATCATGCAAAAGAAGAGGGAGTACAATTTCTGAACTTGGTAAATCCCATCGAATTCATTGGTGATGAGCAAGGCAATGTGGTGATGGCCAAATGCTTGCGAATGAAACTGGGTGAACCTGATGAATCAGGTCGTCGTCGTCCGATTCCCATGGAGGGATCAGAATTCACCATGGATGTTGATATGGTGGTTATCGCTGTTGGAAATGGATCAAATCCGCTGATTGCCCAGACCACCCCTGAAATTGAGACCAATAAATGGGGTAATATTGTTGCCGATGATGATGGACGCACTTCCATGGAAGGGGTCTTTGCTGGAGGAGATATTGTTAGTGGTGGTGCCACAGTAATCCTGGCTATGGGTGCCGGTCGAAAATCAGCCGCAGCTATTAGTGAATATTTGAAAGAAAAAGTTGGGAGTGTCACATGAGCCTAAATGAACAGATCAACTCCATGAATATGGATGAGATACTGGAAATGTGTATTGATCAGGAACAACAGGCCATTGATCTATATGTCATGGCAAGGGATCAGGCCACAGATGAAAGTGCTCGTCAGAAGTTTCAAGAATTGGTCGACATGGAAACTGAACACAAGGTTGCACTCCGCCAATTTGAAATTGAAAGCTTTCTGGAACTTCCTCCTGCTGATTTGAAAGTTACTGATTATCTCATGGAGCCAACGCTTAAGCAGAATATGACCACCCAGGAAATTGTCATTCTGGCTGCCAAAAGAGAGGGGAAAACAGCTCGCATGTATCAGGATCTGGCTAACCACTTTGTTTCAGATAAAAAGTTAAACACATTTTTTCAAATGATGGCTGATGAAGAATTACGCCATAAGCATGATCTGGAAACAGAGTATGAAAATGAGTTTCTACAAGAAGGCTAGTCCTGGTTTTTGAATTAAGTACAATAAGATATT
>JAYEKW010000147.1:0-59375 GCA_034716895.1 Candidatus Neomarinimicrobiota bacterium | reverse complement strand
ATATTCAATAAAAGTCTCAATTTGGTTGAGGCTTTTATTTTTGATAGAACAGAACCTTGCTGAGGTTTAATTGGGATTAGTTCGCTTAAATGATATCTTTCAGTCCCGATTAATAGAGAAGGAATAGGTGTAGTGATCATCGAAAAATTAATCTCCATGTTGGAGACACAGGCCGACAGCTTGTCTGATAGTTGGATCCAATTGCTAAAGGAGAATGAGAATACAGGTTCCTACCAGCAGTTAGATCAAGAAAGTTTGACTAAATATTCACATTTTGTTTATCAACAACTCAAGATGTGGCTGGATTGGCAAAAAACATCAGCGGAAATAGCCAAAATATTCTGGCAGGTAGGATTGGATCGGAAATCACAAGCTGTTCCACTTTCTGATATCTATTATGCCTTGGTGCTAGCCCGCCGGAATCTCTTTATCAATATCCTGGAAAATCTGGGCGAAGATGATGTTCCCGACCTGCAGGAATTGATCACTTTTACCAGTCGGATCACCTATTTTTTTGATAAAATCGGCTATTTTGTGATCAAAGGCTATGAGGGTTCTAAAGCACCCTCAACTGAGGACGAAGCTGCTTTGGAAAATATCCTGTCTGCCTTCAGAGCCGGAGCCAGCACCAACGAATAATACCAATTGTACTTCAAGATACGCGCACTGTGAAGTCAAACGGACATTACATTTGATCCGGGGCGCTTATCCCCAGAATATCCAACCCGTTTTTCAAGGTGATTTGAGTTGCCTCAAGTAGAGCCAGTCTGGCTTTAGAAAGCTCGGGTTGTTCCAGGTCGATCACTTTATACTCTGTGTAAAACTTATGCAACGCTGTCGCTAAACTGTACAAGTAACCAGGCAGATGATGTATCTCCAAAGCTCGCCGACAATGATCAATGACCTCTGGAAATTCAAAGGTCTCATTGATCAACGCTATGGTATGCTCCTCGTTCAGGAGTGAGAGGTCAGCATTCCGGGTATCAATATCCAGACCACGTTCCTTGGCGCGACGGAAAATGCTGGAAATACGCGCATGCGCATACTGCAAATAAAAAACAGGGTTTTCCTCCGTTTGTCGCTTCGCCAGATCCAGATCAAAATTGAGATGACTGGAAGCGCTTCGCATGATGTAGAAATATCTGACCACATCGGCCCCGACCTCATCGATCAATTCATCCAGGGTAACAAAATTAGCTTTACGGGTTGACATCTTGACTACTTCACCCGAGCGTAACAGAGTTACAAACTGATGAATAACTACTTTAATATGTTCCTGTTTCAGCCCCATGACCTTTAAGGCTAAAAGCACGTCAGGGTAAGCATCGATATGGTCAGCTCCAAAAACATCCACTACCAGATCGAACCCAAGGGTAATTTTCTCACGGTGATAGGCGATGTCTGGCAGACGATAGGTGGGCTCCCCACTTGATTTTACCAATACACGATCCTGATCAACCCCAAATTCAGTTGTTTTAAACCAGGTTGCACCGTCTTTTTTATAGAGCAGACCCTTGTCCTGTAGCAGAGAGAGAACTTCATCGATTTTACCGGTTTCATATAGTGAACGTTCGTTGTAAAAAACATCATGCCTGACACCAATGCGTTCCAAACTTGATTTTATCATTGCAAAAATGGAATTTTCGGCAAAATCCTTAAAGATGTCCACCTTGCTATCAGCATTCAGGTCAGGTTGCTCTGTCAGAAGTTGCTGCGCCACATCAACCAGATAACGACCTTCGTAGCCCCCGTCCGGGAGTGCAATCAGATTACCTTTGAGGGTTAGGTATTGAGCTTTTAATGATTCACCCAATAGTCGCATCTGGCGGCCGGCATTATTGAAATAATATTCCCTGGTTACATCATAACTAGACCAAGTCAGGATTGAAGCCAGCGTATCTCCCAGAACTGTTTGGCGTCCATGACCAACTGTCAACGGACCGGTAGGATTGGCACTGACAAATTCGACTTGAGCTGTTTTACCGGCACCGACGTCATTCTTGCCATAGTTTTCACGATTGTCCAGGATATACTGCAGTTGAGCGGCCAAATAATTGGCAGATTGGAAGAAATTGATGAATCCCGGCTTTACGATCTCATGTTTTTCGACAATTTCCGGATCCAGGACGATACCTTCCATCAATTCTTCAGCGATCTGAAGGGGAGCGCGTTTCAGGTCACGAGCCAGCGTCATGGCAATATTGCAAGCCCAATCACCATTTTCTACTTTTTTGGGTCGTGACAGTTGAAGTCGTTCGGTTGGCCAGTCTAACTGGTCCAGACGAGCAGTGATCTGCTTTTCTAAATAGGTAAACATTATGATTTGGACTATCTTTGTTTTATCTGCTGTTTTAGAGGTTGTCGAAAAGAGGTGTGTCGGCATCTGGGACCTGGTCATCATCGGAAAGCTCAGTTGTCTCAGCATCGATCCATAATCGTTCCAGGTCATAGTAATCCCGACTGGCTTCGTGAAAAATATGCACAACCACATTTATATAATCCAAAAGGATCCATTCACGAGTATCATAACCTTCACGATTGTAGGGTCGCTCGACTTCAGCAATCTCATCAACGATATGATCGGTGATTGCTTTCACTTGAGCGTCAGAATTTCCGGAACAGATCACAAAGAAATCAGTCATGGAAGTCAATTTATGGACATCCAGTATCTTTACTTTGTTGGCTTTCTTTTGCATGGCAAACTCACCGATTTCGAAAGCGAGCTTTTTTGAAGCTGAATAATTGTCAGGCATAGATCATTTCATTTATTTGGTTTTTGGTGATTGACAATAGAGGCAAAAGGGTCAAAACTTATGATTTTTTTGCCTTATAGGCCGGAACAGTTTTGTAGTCATGCCCGATTATCATGGTGATATCAACTGCCAGGCTGGCATCTTTTTCGATACTAACCTTACCGCGATCGATCCCAAGTTCCTCGGCCAGCTTAAAGGCGGCATCCGTATTTGAAGTTCGGGCGATAATAATGGTATTATCGTAGTGAAAATGAGCAGCGTTTTCCGTGTTTAGTACATCAAAGGTCTTTTCGTGAACGATATCTTTGAATAAAGCAGCAACACCACTCACGCCACATCCATTCAATATCTCAACACTCACATTGGGGTACTTTTTGCTGGCGATCAGAGTTTCAGGAGTGACTTCCTCGGGAATTTCTGCATAATAGCGCATTTCTTCAGCGACCGTTCGATTGTTTGTGTGGCGATTCCAGAAAGACCAGATAAAGGTGAGGACCAACACGGAGAGTGCCAGCATGAGAACATTCACCAGCATATCAGCTGATTGAGCCGGTCGTTTTTTACGATTTTTCTTGGTTGCGCGTCGAGATTGTTTGGAGGTTTTGCTGTTCAGAACTTTTGCCATGTCAGATCAGTATCCCCGTGGTCTGTAAAAATTAGGTGCAAAAAATTGATTTAAATTGTTTGTTGGCAATTTATTAATGCCAATATGGAAATAAAGGTTCTCTTTTGGTTGGTAAGTGATCTCCCCGCCGTATAAAATATTGTCATTGTTAAAACCATTGATAAAGGAGTATTGTTCATCAATAGGAGTAATACTGGAGAAAGGCGAGTGCATGAGACCGACATATCCTCGAACGCTTATCTGAGGATTGATCGCATAATCAAAACTGGATCTCAGCAGACCCATGGCCACGGCATCACCACCCATGGAGCTCATTTGCATTGAATAACTGTTATAAAAATTTACCCGGGACAGATCAATACCAAGAATACTGCTGGAGCTGCCTGTGTTATATGATCTGAGACCGGGAATGCTGGGTACATCCTGTTTATACTGTGCTTGAACCAGCAAAGGAATCAGCAATAGAATGGTAATAATGATTACAATATGTTGGCTTTTTCCAGGCTTCATGTGTTACTCCTGCGAGGTTAAAATCTTCGCTTCCACTGTTTGTAATTCTTCCACAGTGTTGATACCCTGAATTTCAGAAAAAGTTTCGCAGATTTCAACCCCTACCTTTGCCCCTGTGTTTTGCAATAAAGGCAAAACATCGGGTAGGTAATATTCGCCCTGAGCATTACTGTTGCCCACTTTAGCGAGTTCTGCAAAGAGTTTTTTGCTATCAAAAACATAAATGCCTGAGTTGATCTCATTGATGCTTAGCTGAATTTCGTTAGCATCCTTGTGCTCCACCACGTAATCGAAGAGGTCATCTTCGGTTCGCAGAACGCGACCATAACCAGTAGGGTCATCAGCCAGAGCCGTCAGAACTGTGGCAGCAAAATTTTCATTGCGGTGTTTCTTAAGCAGAGTAGCTAAAGTAGTGCCTTGCAGTTGGGGAACATCTCCGGATAATACAATGATATCACCCTCAAAATCCCTTAAGAGTTTGGCTGTTTGCTGGACTGCATGACCGGTTCCCAGTTGTTCCAATTGCTCAGCAAAAAGAATGGGCTCATTCTTAAGGGTGTTTCTTACAATATCTTGTTGATGTCCAACGATACAAATGATCTTCGCTGGAGATAAACTTTTTGCCTGATCCACAACATATTGGATCAAGGGTTTGCCCAGAACAAGGTTACACACTTTCGGGATATCATCCCGTTTCATGCGGGTCCCTTTCCCGGCTGCCATGATCACTACTGCTAATTGTTTGTTCATTATTGGTTCCATTCTTGGGTCAATTTAAGCAGCACATGGGGAAAGAGTACGTAATTCAAGCCTTTAAACTGAACTAATGATGCCACCACCAACCACCATCCCATTTTGGAAGAAGACGGCCGATTGTCCCGGTGTTATAGCATTTTCGGGCTTCTCAAAGACGACCTTGATCTCATTCTCTGAAACCCGGGAGATAACTGCAGGCATGGCACTGTGATTGTAACGAATCTGAACATCGATCGCTTTATCAAGGATGTGGATCTCCGGAATGAGCCAATTGCAGGAATTCACAGTGAAAGTCATGGCTTCAGCAGCCTGTTTATTACCGACGTGAATGATATTATTATCTGCATCGATCTTATTGATGAATACCCGTTCACCAGTAGCCAACCCCAGTCCCTTTCGTTGGCCAACCGTATAATTGAAAATACCCTGATGCTGCCCGATGACCTCACCCCGCGCATCAATAAAATCACCTGCAGGTGCAGCAGCAACCATTTCGGGATACTGTTCATTCAGGAAGCGGCGATAGTCATTATCTGGTACAAAGCAGATCTCCATACTCTCTGGAGTATCAGCGGTGCGCATTTCTGACTGGGTTGCCAGCTCCCGAACTTCTTTTTTGGAAAGATCACCCAGTGGGAAAAGGGTTCGCTTCAGGTCTTCCGGCCGGATACCCCAAAGTACGTAAGATTGATCCTTGTGCAGATCTTTTCCACGCCCGATGACCCATTGTCCTGATGCTGCATGTCGAACTTTCCGGGCATAATGTCCCGTAGCCAGATAATCCACACCCAGGTCATCCAGTTTATTCAGGAGTGCATGCCACTTGATCTCAGTATTGCAGATGATACAGGGGTTGGGCGTGCGGCCGGCTTTGTATTCAGAAACAAAGTTCTTGATGACGATCTGCTTGAACTCCGCTGACATATCCAGTGTATAATGGGGAATCCCCAGATCGGCACACTCGGCTTTGGCATTGTTGATATCATCCAGAGAACAGCAGTTACTATCATGGGTCGTTTGATCCCCTGTGTCGATGTAACCTCCTAGCTTCATGGTTACACCAATGACATCGTAACCCTGCTCAACCAGAAGACGAGCTGCCAGGGAGCTGTCCACACCCCCGCTCATGGCGATAACGACTTTTTTATTGATGGGTGTCATTTTATCAGGTCTTTTCGAATTGAGCGAACGATCTTTTCCAGTTCATCACAGAATAGATTGATCTCGGTTGTTTTAAATTCAAGATATATGCTATTAACTAGTATCATCGCCCGAACATAGTCGAAAGTAGAGGGGATGGGGGATGTTTTTGAATATTGAATATGGGAGGTAGAAGATAAAAAAGGGGAGATGGGTTAGTAGGTTTGGGGTATTATGAGGGTATTAAGGTATAGGGGAATAAGGGGTATAGAGGCTGTGTGAGAATAGGGACAACGCTTACCCCATGCTTTAGCTTGGGGGTATGATAATCTACTGTTTCTTTGGGTTTTAGCCCAGTATTGTTGGACTAAAGCCCTCCTTTTTTAATATTTTTATAACCCCCAGGCTGAAGCTTGGGGTAAGTATCAGTAGTAACAGCACTATACGTAGATAACTAAAGATAATATTAGCAAGCAATTATTCCGGCGCAATGAAGTTTTCACACAACTTCTTCAGGCTGGGGCTTGATTTGAAAGTTTTACCATGCAACAATCGGGGCTGTAACCCTTTCAAATCAATCTGCGTAAATCTGCGCAATCCGCGGATAAAAAAAGTTCATTATGGAGAAGCACAAATCCAACACCCTTCCCCTTTTCCTTCTTCCTTATCTATGATTCCCGCTTAATTTCAGGGCAAGCCCATGCGAGATTTACACCTACATATTGACACCGTAAGACGCCTTTTGCGTCGACATGCCAAGAGCAATCTTGAGAACATGTTGGCTAAGTTGCACGCTGCCGACCTGGCCTTGATCTTTCGTCATCTTTCCACTGAGGAAATCAGCGACGTCTTTTTGACTATTATTAATGTGGATCATGCCGCTGCAGTCGTCTCTGAGATGGATGAGCACCTGATTGAAGAACTGATAACATCCCTTCCTATTGATAAAACCATGCAGTTGATGAAAGCGATGTCTCCTGATGATGAGGCTGACATTCTTCAATTGTTACCTGCTGAATTGGCTGAGGAAATCCTCGATCGCTTGAAAGATAGTGAGTCTGAGGAGCTGGAATCCCTCATGGCTTATCCTGAGAATTCTGCCGGTGGCTTGATGATTCCAGACGTCTTTGCGCTTCATGAAGACACCACTGTAGGTGAAGCCATTGCATCCATCCAGAATCAGGATGAACAGGAGATGGTATTCTATCTCTATGTTGTGGATGATCGTCAGCACCTGGTTGGCGTAATCTCACTGCGTGACCTGATCACATCTAAGCCTGACAAAAAATTAAGTCAGATGATGACCATGAATGTCCATTCCGTTCAACCGTTGACGGATCAGGATGAAGTGGCTCAAATGGTCTCACGGTATAATATTCTGGCAGTACCTGTGGTAAATAGTGGCAACAAGCTGATGGGAATTATCACGGTTGACGATGTGATCGATGTGATTCGTGAAGAAGCAACAGAAGATTTTTTCCAGATGGCTGGTGCCGGTCGCGACCGTGACATCCTCATGAAAAGTGCTTTTTCAAACGCTAAAACTCGGGTTCCCTGGCTATTTGCAAGTTGGATTGGTGGTATGTTGGTGGCCAGTATTATCACGACTTATGAGGAAACCCTGGGTCAGGTTCTAGCCCTTATGGCATTTTTGCCCATCATCATAGGTATGGCTGGAAACGTGGGTACTCAAACAGCTACCATCGTTGTCCGCGGAATTGCCACAGGAAGAGTTGACTCGGCAACAGCTTTGATGGTCGTTTTGAAAGAACTCAAGGTTGGTTTTATGTTGGGTACGCTATATGGTATTCTCCTTGGAGGGTCAGGTTATCTCCTGGGGCTTCTGGGCTACATGGATATTGGCGTCATGACAGCAGTTGAATTGGGTATCACGATCGGCGTGGGAATTATTTTAGCCATGGCAACGGCCGCCTTTGTTGGAGCTCTGGTTCCTGTTTTGTTGAATCGGATAAATCTGGATCCAGCCGTTGCAACGGGTCCATTTGTCACGACTTCCGTTGATATTCTTGGCGTAGTGGTTTATTTCATTGTTGCCGGATTTTTTATTCTTTAAAGCATGAACCTATTTATTGGCGGCTTGCTGGTCGTAGTTACACTGGTTTATGTTGGTTTCACCATCGTTATTATTCGCGGTCTTTTCCTGAAATTATCCAAGCCTGGTCGATCTGATCATCCTGATGTGGCTGTGGTAATCGCCGCTCGGAATGAAGAGCAGAATCTTCCTCAGCTATTAGCAGATCTCGCTGCGCAGAATTACCAGGGACAGTTGGACTTTTATATTGCTGATGACCGCTCTACTGATTCAACCTGGAGTATTTTAGAACAATTTTCCAGGAGGCATACAAATCTGCACGCAGTCCGTATCAACGCCCTGGCCGAGAATATGACGCCAAAAAAGAATGCTTTGACCCAATGTCTGAAACAAACTACTGCAGAGCTTATCCTTACGACAGATGCTGATTGTCGAGTTGGTCCTGGTTGGGTTGCCAGTGCAGTTTCTCAGATGGATGAAACAGTGGGCGTTTTGGTTGGTTATTCTCAGGTTGAGGCGAGGACAATTTTTCAGCGTTATCAAGCCCTGGATTTTATTGGGATCATGGTGGCAAACGCAGGCATGATGACCCAGGGTCAGGTCTGGAGCGGATCCGGTCAAAACTTGGCTTACCGCCGCTCGGCTTTCACTACTATTGGTGGCTTTAATCCTGTTGCACATAAAATTTCAGGGGATGATGTTTATCTGGTGCAGGCAATTCCAGTAGCTACCGGCTTACAAGCCAGATTTAATTTTGAGCCGGATCATTTTGTACAAACAATGCCCATGGATACGCTCAAGGCGTTTTTAAGTCAGCGGATTCGTTGGTCCTCGAATTCCAAGGGACTGGAGAAACGTAAACCCCGATTTTTCGCTTTTCTTCTGAGTGCCTTTTTAAGCAATTTTCTCCTCTTGATTATGGGGATGTTTGGCTGGTTCGATGTTTTCTTCTGGTGTGCTTTGGCACTTAAGTTCTTGGCGGAAGGTGTGGTAATGATGGCAGGTGCCCAGCGTTTTGGCTATGGAGCTCTTTTGCCAATGTACCCACTTTGGTTCGTGGTGCAGCCCTTCTACATTAGCTATGTAGGACTCATGGGACTCCGAGGAAAATTCAGTTGGAAGCCATAATATTTTCTGATGAATAGTCTGAAGTATCATGAGAAATGAATCTGTTAGATATAGTGTAATGAGAATGCGTTTCATGATTTGTCATTTACTTCAATGAAAGTGTCATGAAATATATAATCATATTGACATTCTGCCTAAGCTGGGGTGCAATCGCTGCTCCTGCTGATCAAGTGATCCATTATGAAGCCGCCTACATGGGAATACCACTTCTTGATATGACGCTGACCTGGGTGGAAGACGAAACCAGCGTTCAGATTACTTATGACAATCAGCTCAAGCCATTTATCGCTTTTTTCCATCCCATCCACAACATTTACAGGGTTCATTTCCAAAGGGATAGTTTTGCCCCCCTGGATTGGTCAAAAACAGTTTCTGAGGGAGATATGCAATTTCAACTCAGAGCTGTACGATCTTCCGATGGGCAAAAAGTTATCTATTCAAATGGTCTCAGTCTTGATTTTCCGCCAGGATGTATGACCATATTCTCAGCCACCCATTTTTTAGCCTCCAGGGCTCAGGATCCTGGTTTTTTCCCTGTGAAATTCCCCGTGTTCATTGATGGTGAGTTGTGGGAAGCACATGCTCGGCGATATACTGCTGACAACCCCCATCCTGATCATACCCTGGTTGCAAACCAGATCCTGGTTCAGGCCGACCTGCATTATCTCAGCGGCAAAGCCATCATTGATGATAATGATATCCTTACTTCGGTCATCGCCACAGAAGGAACCCGATTTTTGCTCTGGGTTGCTCCTGACGGTAATTATACTCGAGCTCAATTTGGCAATTTCCCCAGGGCTGTGGTGCTAAAACAAATACAAAATAAGTAAATCCAATTAATCTGACTCTTGTTTTGATCAATATGTTGGATCGCACGAAAACCATTCTCATTGTGCTGGTAATGTGAATGCTGTTGACCAAACCAATGTCCAGAATGGTTATTCCTGTTGATATTATTCTCCAATAATTCAATAGCTTTGTATCTCCCAATATTTATGTTGGAATTCTTAGAGCGCCTGTAAAGATTAGCATGATCTACTCCAAGTAGATTTATAGCATTGCCAGATCAGGAACTGGTTGAAAATTAACAGGCTGATCCAAAGTAAGATTTTATCTGGAAGGCTCACATGAATGATAAACCAAAAGTATCCTATCCCATATTTGAGAGTTACAAGAATAAGCTGAAGCCGAAGCGCAGTCAGGCGCAATTAGCCATTTCACAAGTGGAGATATTCAGTCGAATGTCCTGGCGAGAGATCAAGATCATAGAGCATGCAGTGCATATTCGTACCTATACTCCCAAAGAGCCCATCTTTAAACAAGGCGATCCCGGAAGCGGTATGTATATCATTGTCCATGGTCGAGTGGGTCTCTTTTTTGAGGTTCCCAACCAGGAGCCTACCAAATTACCGGAACTGGGTGAAGGTGATTTTTTTGGTGAGATCGCCCTTCTGGATGATTCGCCCCGCTCCGCTTCAGCTACAGCTCTGGATAATTGTACAATCATTGGTTTTTATCGTCCGGACCTTATGGAGATCCTCAAGACCAAGCCCGCTCTGGGTAACAAGATACTTCTATCACTTTCTGAGGTGTTGGCAACCCGTCTGCGCGGAACGAACAGTGAGTTACTTAAATTGAACCAGCGTTTGGAAGAACTGGATGTGACTGGAGATCATGAGTAATCAGATCCAGATAGCCCCGCAATCGGTACGTTTCTTTCACCAGAATTTGTTAAAAACCCTGGTATATTTCTTTTTATTAATCCTGTTGTTGGCTGGAGCCTATAAAGCACTCCCCCTAGTAATAGATGCCATTTTTCTCCTGGTTATTGCCTCGATCCTGACGGTGATCCTCAATCCCCTTGTGGATCGCATGGAGTCTTCCGGGGTGAAGCGAATATTTGGTTCCTTAATTGTTTTCGGGGGTATCTTTTTTACAGTTGGGATCGGTTTGGTCAAAGGCGTGCCGGCCTTGCTGGCTGAGGTCACCAGGATCAACGAGGTGATCCAGCGACATATGGCTGCGGACTCTCTGGATTCCTTTATGAACGATATAAATGCCAGAATAGCTCGGTATATTCCCAGTTTTGAATTGGATACGGACATCATATCCAATTTATCAACACAGTTCTTCGGACAGTTGGGGTCTCTGTTAGCAGGCGCTCTAAACACCTTGACCACCATTATTTTCATCTTGATCATCACCATGTTCTTTCTGGTTGATGGCTCGCGTATGATGAAACGATTGATCGAGATCGTTCCCAATCGCTATTTTGAGATGTCCCTGAATATTAGTTACAAAACAAAAAAGCAATTGACCAATTTTCTCAGAGGACAATTGTTAGCCGCTCTGGGTGTGGCTATTCAATCAATCATTGGCTTGAGTTTGTTGAATTGGATCTTTGATGCAAATATCTCCGGAGTGTTTCTGATTGGTTCCATTGCCGGCCTGGCCAACATGATTCCCTTTGTGGGTCCCTTTATGGGCATGGCACCGGCTATCATCGTTAGCTTATTCAACAATCTGGGTGATCCGGTGGCTGCGGCTAATTTTTATTATATCATCCATATTGTCGTGATGTTCTTTATTGTTCAGATGATCGACAACAATCTGATCTCACCGATTGTGATCTCGGGATCTATGGAGATGCATCCCTTAACTGTGATATTATTGATTCTCATTGGTTCACAGTTTGGTGTACTCGGGATGTTTTTAGCTGTACCAGCCTGGGGGATATTCAAAGTGGTGATTCAGGAGATCTATCAAGGGCTTAAAGGTCACCGCCTGATCTAAATAATGGGTATTCATTCATTTTTCATCGTATTCATTGTGAATAGCATAACGCCACTTTGAAGTGTAATGCAGGGAATTGTCCATGTCTTTGCAAGGAGTGAAACGACTGCTTGCCACGGCGAAGTCTGGAAGACATAGACGGGTGGCAACCTCAACACTCCCTGCTATTTTGAGGTGCACTTAGCACTATTCCTGATATTCAATTCGTTCTATTTTTCCTTCTTGCAGATACAGCCATAACTCTACACCCTCAGGGCGGGGATAGACCCACAACTCATAGTTTCCCTCTTCAAAACAGCGTTCCGGAGGACCAATATAGCGAGCGATGAGAGATCCTTTCATACCGATCTTGGGATTGAAGTTTTCCGGATTCAAACCAGCAACATCATCTAATAAATTATCCAGCGCCATCCGTTTCAATGGTTCGAGTTGTTGTTTTTCCACAAACTCCATCGCATGTTCAAGATCAATTAAATGTTTATCAACGATGTCTCCCAGAATAGGATTCAGGTTTTTTGCATCCTTCATGGATTCATATACCATTTGTCGGTCAGACTTCAGAATGCCTGCATTGGCATCATCCAGGTGACCATCCCCAATCTTTTGACGCAGGTCTGTAGTAACCATTTTGTAGCGATCTGAATTTTTGTCTGCTTGCTTCAGCCAGTAAAGACTACGTTGATAAACACCGGCTTGATATAAAATAGTGGCTCGGATGATATAGGATCGAGCTAATAGGACTTGCGCGATCTGTACTGTTGTTGGATCACTCTTTAAAGCCAGCAGGATCAACTGTTCAGCTTGGTCATAATCAAGGTGCTTCAGAGCGTTTCCAGCTTTTGTCAAAGCTTTGTCAGCAAGACGGCGCTTCATCTCATATACTGAATTTGCCACTATTTCATTCGGAGGAGTCTCACCCTGGGTGAGCAAAGCCAGTGCATTTTCAAGTTTCCCCTGTGATAATATGGTATCCACATCTCGATAGTATCTCGTGACGAGAGAATCCTCGATCATCTGTTTTTGCAGCAAGATGGCTTTTTTGTTATGATGATCCGGGTATAATTGCAACATCTCATGCTGCATCTCCAGGGCTTTGGAGTAACGTTTTTGCTTAAATAGTGAGTGGGCTTTTAAAGCTGCGTTGGAGCTACCCCCGAAAATGAGTCCAATATCCAATGAGATGATCGGTTGGCTCAGATCAATATAGGTGATAGGTATTCTCTCAGCTGGATCAACCGGGGAAAGGTTTGAGTTATTCATGTCGATTTCAAAGCTTTGATGCAAGTAGGTAAAACTCAGTCCTAGGTTAACCTTTGAACTGCCATCTCCCTTTAATGTATAACCCAGCCCACCACCAAGCTGCCAGGTCAGTCCATTGGCATCAATAAGTTTATCGGAGATCTCGTTCTCATAAAGGGTCATGGTGGCAAATCCGCTCCCGGCTATGAATTTAGCGTGGAGTTTGGGACTAAGTGGATAAATAAGCTCATGGTCTAGATACAGGTCCAAAACCTTAGGGAAAAAACTCATACCGGAAAAGATACGGCTGCCATCAGTAAGCTGTCTGGCCCAACCCTCTGGTACACTTGTGCGCTGCATGTTGCGCCAGTAACGGATACCCAGCCCACTCAGAATATCAATATTGGATTGTCGAATAAAATGGAACGGCCAGTTATACTTAAAGAATTGCAAGTCGAAATTTTGTGATATGGTAGCCAGCGCAGGAATACTTAGTGAGGTGCCGATAGAGTCGAATTGTAAGGTAACCCCGGTTTGGTGATCGATCACACCCATGCCTATACTTATATCGACGAGGCCTAATTTATAAGGTTCGCGATAGGGCGTGTAGCCGGCAAAAAGTGCTTCCCCGAACTCAATGCTCAGCTTCAGGTCAGGAGTATTAAAAGAAATCGATTGGATAGGTGAGATTGCCCCTGAAGAACCGTCAGCCAGTTTCAGTTCATCATTCTGTTGAGTAAGGTCGAAACTACGCATTGAATAACCCAGGTCAATACCCAGGCGAAGTCGCTCTCCGACTTGTCCCGCCAGCGTGGTTTTCCAGCCAAGACCGAAATGCAGCCCCAGACCATTTGACTCAAAGAGGCGCGTACCAGCATCATTCTGATACAGGGCTAGATGGGCAAGACCGGCTCCCAGTGTAGCAGACAAGGCACCACGTCGGTTATAGTTGAAGGCAAAACGGTTATTCAGGTAAAATTCCGTAATCAGAGCGTTCATCTCGAATTCACTGATCACCGAATTGTTCAATTGGAAGGAAGCTGGATAACTTACCGGGAGTTCAATAGACTCCATTTGATTAAAAATGGAATACCCAAGACTGGAATAAGCATCCCACTTGGAAGGGGCAAAGAAATGATCCCACCACCGGTAACGCAGCAGCTCCAGATCAAATGTAAAGGCGAGCCCCTTCAGGGTATCTTGGGCAGTCCAACCACCAGCCAGGCTGCTCACCACTAAATTTTGAGATGGAACCAGGGAATAATAGGATAAACCGGAATTGACTGAGGGAAAGGGTAAGAGAAGGGGGTTTTGAATTGGAACTTCTTGCCCGAAACCGAAACCGGCAAGAGTCAATCCCCAAATACAGACTTTTCTAAAATAGCGGGAGATCATAGCATCGAAAGTAGCGCAGATACAGGGGTCTAAAAAGGCCAAATTAGGGTATTATGACGACTTCGTAGAGATATGCATTACCGGGAGATCTCCATTTTATTGAATAGTTGCGAGGTAAAATAAATGGTTTGCGAGAGGGTGAAACAAAAAGCCCCGCTAAAAAGCAGGGCCTGTTGAAAATTACTTTGAGAACAGCTTATTTGAGACTTTTCTCGACCTTTTCCAACGTTTTGAATTTCTTGGATTTAGTACCGTAATTATGGTAGTAAGCCATTTTTAGTTCATGAACCACATCCAGTGATTCAGGAGCCATCTCATAGGCTAATTCCAGGTATTTCTCAGCTTCGGTATAGTTCTTCATTCGGCCGAAAGCAAGACCGGCGTTAAATAGACCATCAATCTCGGTAGGAGAAATTTCAGTCACTTTGATGAACTCATCGGCGGCATCCTGCCATTTTTCCTGCTGGAAGTAAAGCACCCCTAGATTGTAATGTAGATCAGTACTTTCAGGATCAGCGTTGATCGCATTCAGATATGCTTTAGCAGCCATGTCTTTTTCACCCTTGGCATCGTAAACAAAGGCGATTTGTTTGATGGCATTCAGATTGGCAGGGTCAACTTCCATAGCTCTGTCCAGGTAAACCAGTGCATCATCATATTCTTTATCCCTAAAATAAAGGTTCCCGAGATTTACCAGAGAAGTGATGTCTGTTGGGTTCTTTTCGACAGACAGGACCATATACTCTTTGCTTTTTACAAAATCTTCCTTGAAAAGATAGACCTGTGCAATAGTACTATAAGCTTCTGGTTTCTCAGAGTTTATTATGATACAATTTTCAAAAGCCTTGATCGTACTGGTGAAAACCTTTTCTGAATCTTTGGCTGTTCCATTAATCAAGGCGTTGTAGCCATTAGCTCCGGAATTAAAATTATCCACCCAATATTTTTCTCGGGCTTGTTTGATCTTTTCGGCAAAATTTGGTCCGATTGCCTCTGATTTGCTCAAGTATTCAGCAACTTTATCCCAGGTTTTACTTCGGGAATAGATCTCAACAGCCAATAAATAAGCTGGTTCTGGATTTGTTGGTTCTTTGTCAAAAGCCAACAATAGCATTTCTTCGGCTTTATCATAGTTTTTCTGCTGCAGATAGACTTTTGCAGAGGTCATGTCGGTGGAATCACATCCCAGAATTGAGAGCAGCAAGAGCCCCACAACCCAGACCAACAGGTTTCTTGACAGTTTCATCGAATCTCCTTTTATGGATTTTATGGTATGGTTTAACATCATTCTCATGCGGCCGCAAATATATTCAATCAGCCAGTATAAGGCAACCCTTTCGCTGAGCTCATTACAAGATTATGACATATATCCACGAGCTTTTAAAAGGATTGGATTTGCAGTGTTGAAATGAGATATTCACGCCCTGGTATCATGATACAATGCAACTAACACAATATTATATGAAGCGAATCGGGGGTCTGGTTAATGCCTAAAGTTGATGGACAATCCGTGACATTCGCAATCCTTACCGATATACACGGAAATATTTACGCACTAGATGAGGCTGTAAAACTGATCAAACAGCACAAAAATGTGGATCGCATTATTTGTCTAGGTGATAATTTCTCATTGGGTTCAGCACCAGCAGCAGTCCTAAAGAAGCTGCAACAGCTGAAAAACACGGTATTTATTCGTGGCAATCATGATCGCTATCTTTTCGAGAAGATCTGGAACTATGATCGTCCCACTATTGAGGGGATGGATCCTGACGATCCAGTCTGCATCGATATTATAGCCAATGAAAAGTGGACAGCAGAACAGTTGGGTGATGAAGGCCAGACATTCATTCAGAACATGAAAATGTCCTATTTCGTGAGCATTCATGGCACCTATGTAGAGTTTACACACGCCTGGTTTGGTCGTGATGAATTGCCGCCAACTCTGGAAGAAGCGAAGAAGTGGCGTGATCATGAGCAGAAGAAGCATTCTCAAGTGAGCCGTTTTGTCTTTGTCCATGGGCACACCCACATTCCTCGAAATGAACATTTTGGCAAACTCCGCGTTTTGTGTCCGGGTTCTACTGGCTTACCCTTTGATGAAAACCAGCATGGAGCAGTCGCCTTTTTAAAGATCAGAGGTGATTCCATCGAATGGGAAGTAGAACGATTTGACTATGATTACCAGGCCGCTATGAGCCATATGGAAAAAGTACAGCCGCCCTTCTACCGGAATCTATACTCCACCTTAAAATATGCTGGAATCCGCAACGACATGGTTGAGTGATCTTTATTGCCATTTGAACTTCAAAACACGCGCTTTGCGTTTTCGCGAGAGAATGTAGCGACAACCTACCACGGCAAAGTTTGGAAAATGAAGACGGGCAGCGATCTCCCTTAAATACGGGTGAAAGGCTGGAGTATATATCCATCGTAGTAGGCGCGGAAAGAAGCCAATTGGTAATGCCCATGTTCCAACAGTTTCACTAATTCATCATTATGTAGAAGCGCTTACGAAGGTTGTTGCAAGTATACCTGTAATCGTTCCTGATGTTGCTTTTGCTTTGTCAGATAACGTTCAGCCAGTTCAGGATTATCCCGCTTTCGGGCTCCCTCGGCAATGATACCGCATTTAAATACCAGCTCTTCCAGAAGTGCTTTTTTCCAATCCGGGTTCAATTTGCTATCAAGGTGCTTTTCCATGGCTGTAATGCGAAAACGATCCATCCCCCAGTATTTTCTACTTAATTGATCGTCGTGCCCACCGTAACGGGTCACTAATTTTTTGTCGAGGAATCCGATTTCATAATGAGGTGCGATCCTGAGCCAGAGATCGTAATCTTCACAAGCCATCAAGTGGGAGTCAAAAAGTCCGATCTTCTTAAAAATATTTTTATGAATGATCGTGGCACTGGGACTGACGATACAACGAGGGATACACGCTTCGAATATCCAGCCACCTTTCTTGGCGTGTTTGGCCATAGGATTTACCCGGGTTCCATTGCGAATCCAGATCTCATCACATTGACTGATGGACAAATCCGGGTTCGTATCATGAAATAGTTTTTGAGTCTCCAGCTTATGTTTATCCCAACGATCATCAGAATCCAAAAATGCCAGCCAGTCTCCTTTGGCGGCTTTGATTCCCATATTTCTGGAGTAGGAGACTCCCCGGTTGCTCTCATTGGTGATGATTTTGATCTTGGCTTTATATTCAAGCAGGATTTCAGCAGTAGCATCATCTGAAAAATCATCTACCACAATGATCTCTAGGGCTGGATAAGTCTGGCGGAAGACCGATAGCATGGCTCGTTCAATGGTGCGCTCACGATTATAGGTAGGGATGATAACTGAAATATTCACGACTTGGCCTTCAGGGGTTTAAGCAGGTTGTTCAAAAGATAGTCCTGAAGTATTTTGGAAGCATAGTTATAGTTTCGACGGAAATCCTCTGATGTTGAGTGACCAGCTCGATCTGAGATACAACGTATTGCCAGGAGCGGTAACTGTTGGTTCTGACAGAATTCGGCCACAGAGTAGGATTCCATATCGACGGCTCCGGCACCAGTGGGAATTAGCTGTTCCCGGGAGACTTCGTCAATTACAGCTGATTGACTACTAAAAAAAATGGTTTCCTTTACGCCTTGATGTACCAAATGTTTGAGCGGATCCAGCGTGATCATGTGCTGACCATTAGCTTTGAATTGATGACTACGGATCAGAGTGTGAATTTGCAGTTTGTCATCAAGAGCACCGCTGACCCCAAAATGAATGACCAGATTATAATTTTTAATATTGGAAATCTGTTCGAGGATGAATTTTGAACGATCCAGTCCCACACCTGTTCTTACCAAATCGTAGTTATGGTCAAGCGCAAATATGCCAGGATCATGTTGAGCAGAGATCTTATCAGCTTGTGGAAAATGCTGTTTCAGGATCCCGGCTTCTGATCGCAGGGCATGAATGAGTAGGGTCTTCACCTTAAAATCTAGACGGGAGTCACTAAAATCCACGAAAAAACTCACTTGCCAACGGCAGACTTTTTTGCTATCTGGAACGCTTAAGCAAGAAGGGTTTGAGTTGGCTGAAAATACTGGTAAATCGGGCTATGAAGCGTTTAATTGGAGGCATGGACTTTCGTCACTCAGACCTGAGATACGATTTAATAAAATTTATATATAGATGTGAAAGGATGATTTAATAATGGCAAAACATGTTTACGTATTTGGTGGAGGAAAAGCTGAAGGAGATGCTTCCTATCGGAATCTTCTGGGTGGTAAGGGTGCTAACCTGGCTGAGATGAGTGGCCTGGGGATTCCGGTTCCTGCAGGTTTTACAATTACCACAGAGGTTTGTACCGAGTATAACAAAATTGGTCAGGAACAAACCGTTGCTCTGATCAAAGCAGAAGTTGAAGCTGCTATTACCCAAACCGAAGAAACCATGGGTGCAAAATTTGGTGATCCTGAAAATCCATTATTGATCTCCGTTCGCTCAGGAGCCAGAGTTTCCATGCCTGGGATGATGGATACGGTTCTGAATCTGGGGATGAATGATAGCGCCGTTGAAGCGTTGGCCAAAAAATCCGGTAATGATCGTTTTGCCTGGGATTCATACCGCCGTTTTGTTCAGATGTACGGTGACGTCGTACTCGGCATGAAACCACAATCCAAAGAGGATATCGATCCCTTCGAAGCCATCATGGAAGCATTAAAAGAAGAACGTGGTGTTGAATTGGATACAGATTTCACCGTTGAAGATCTCAGAAATCTGGTATCAAGATTTAAAGCTGCTGTTACAAAACAAACCGGTAAAGAATTTCCCGATAATCCCTGGGAGCAACTCTGGGGATCCGTTATGGCAGTTTTTGATTCATGGGAAACCCCCAGAGCCATCTATTATCGCAAAATGAATAAAATCCCTGGTGACTGGGGCACAGCTGTCAACGTACAGGCCATGGTCTTCGGTAATATGGGCGACAACTCTGGAACAGGTGTAGCTTTTACCCGTGATGCTGGGACAGGTGAAGATGTTTTCAATGGAGAATACCTGATCAACGCTCAGGGTGAAGATGTGGTTGCCGGTGTGCGGACACCTCAGCAGATTACCAAATTAGGCTCGGAGCGCTGGGCGGTACTGGCAGATGTAAGCGAGGCGGAGCGGATAAAGAATTTTCCTTCTCTGGAAGAATTAATGCCGGAGATCTACACTGAACTGGATGATTATCAAACCAAGCTTGAAGATCATTATAAGGATATGCAGGATATTGAGTTCACCATCCAGGATGGTAAGCTTTGGATGCTTCAAACCCGTAGTGGAAAACGGACTGGCGCTGCCATGGTACGGATTGCCATGGAGCAGCTTGCTGCAGGCGAGATCGATGAAAAAGAAGCCTTGATGCATATTGAACCAAACAAATTGGATGAATTGCTACACCCTGTTTTTGACAAAGCAGCCATGGCTTCTGCAAAACGGCTTACCAAAGGTTTGCCAGCTTCTCCAGGAGCAGCAACCGGTCAGTTGGTATTCTTTGCAGACGAAGCAAATAAGTATAAGGATACAATTCTAACCCGAATGGAGACCTCTCCTGAAGATCTGGAAGGCATGAATATCGCCAATGGGATCTTAACCGCTCGCGGTGGCATGACCTCTCATGCTGCAGTTGTTGCGCGTGGAATGGGAAAATGCTGTGTGTCCGGTGCTGGAGAATTGAAAATCAACTACAAAACCCGTACAATGACAATTAATGGCGAAGTCTTTAACGAGGGTGACTGGGTTTCCCTTAACGGTTCCACCGGTGAGATTTTCCTGGATAAGATCAAAACCATTGATCCTGAAGTAAGTGGTGATTTTGGTAAGCTCATGGGCATCACTGATAAATATGCCAGGATGTATGTTCGAACCAATGCTGATACTCCCCGGGAGAGTAAAATCGCGCGTGAATTTGGTGCCAAGGGAATTGGCCTCTGTCGGACAGAGCACATGTTCTTTGAAGGCGATAAGATCATAGCCATGCGCGAAATGATCCTGGCTGAGGATGTTGTTGGTCGAGAGGCTGCCCTTGAGAGATTGTTGCCAATTCAGCAAAAGGATTTCGAAGGTATCTTTGAAGCCATGCAGGATCTTCCCGTTACCGTTCGTCTCCTTGACCCCCCACTCCATGAGTTTGTTCCTCATGATGAAAAGGGTCAACAGGAAATGGCCGATGTCATGGGCATTTCAGTTGCTGATATTAAGGCAAAAGTTGAAGATTTGTCTGAATTCAATCCCATGTTGGGTCACCGTGGTTGTCGCTTGGGAAACACTTATCCTGAGATCACCGTGATGCAGACCCGGGCTATTATGGGTGCTGCTTTAGCTCTTCAAGCTAAAGGCATTGTTGCCAAGCCGGAGATCATGATCCCGTTGACCGGAACCTTGACCGAAATGAAGATGCAGGAAGAGTTTGTTCGGGAAACGATCAAAGCCCTGTTTGCTGAAACGGGTGAGTCTATCGATCACCTGGTTGGAACCATGATCGAAATTCCACGGGCAGCATTGACGGCTGACAAAATCGCAACCAGTGCTGAATTTTTCTCATTCGGTACCAATGATCTGACACAGATGACCTTCGGATATTCTCGTGATGATGCAGGAAAGTTTCTGCCAGTTTACCTGGAAAAAGGCATCTTGAAGAATGATCCTTTCGAAGTGCTTGATCAGGAAGGTGTTGGCCAATTGATTGAGATGGCTTGTAGGCTCGGAAAAGAAACCCGTCCCGATATCAAGCTGGGAATTTGTGGTGAACATGGCGGTGAGCCAAGTTCAGTTGAATTCTGTCACAGGGCTGGTCTGGATTATGTGAGTTGTTCACCTTACCGGGTACCCATCGCCAGATTGGCCGCTGCTCAGGCAGTTATTCGCGAAGCTTAGTACACAAGCTAATCGTCTATCAAAAAAACGCTCGGCACATGCTGGGCGTTTTTCATTTTAACGGTTACAGCCAAACCCCATTCCTGATGTAATAGAACAGGGGGTAGGCCGAGACCAGTACGACAAAGGCGGTATTGAGTAAGATGGATAGCTTTAAGATCTTGAGGTGAATCCCTAAGAAAAGATTAAGAGCCAAAGCAGCGATCCCAAAGAAAGATCCGCTTAATAACAGGGCATAGATCAGATACCCAACATAGTGATAGTCGCCTTGGAGTAAACAGAATGGACACTGGTGGCTGGGTAGCTCGTAGATATAGGTGCTGAAAAAACTGATCAGGGTTAGCAGTCCAAAAGCCAAAAAGAAGAGGTTGAGAATACCGGTCCAAATGACATCCTGACGCAAGCTGGTCCACATGAGCAGAGCAAAAATAGTATAGAATGAGGGAAGTACGATTCCATTTGGGATATTGAGTAACTGCCCGGCAAAACTGGTGCTGGCAGCGTTGAAAACAGTACCGCAACAACTCACGATTTTTTCAGGATCGATGTCACTGAGATAAAGATATTGCAGACTTAATTCGATCAGGAAGAACAGGTAAATGATGATAAAATATCTAAACTTCTTTACCGTATATCGATAGTCCTCCGTTTTCTGGTCCTCCCGGTCGATCATCAACCAAACCCCAAAAAGATAAAGGCTAAAAAGCTTGACGAGCAGAACATAACTGCCGTAAGGTGAAGCATTGGTGACGCCGGCACCACACATGGCTCCAGGAATAATGTTCGAAAGTTTGTCTAAAGTAAAGATGAAAAAAACAAAGCTGAATATCTTTATAATCAATGAGAAGCGGATGATAGTTGAAACCAGATAAGTCAGCCGCTCCAGACGATACTGCAGTGCAGTGGTTTGGTTGAGATCAAAGTCTTTTTGGATATTAAAGGCCAGGAAAACAGCCAGGGAATTAAAACCCAAAAGCAAAACATCCTCAATGAAAAGTATGATGACCTCAGGACTGAGAAGTACGCTCACTGAAGTTTACCACCAGAGATATCCAAAATACGATCAATGCAGTCCAGCTTGGAAAATAGGGGGTCATGACTGGCTATCAAGACAGTGATACCACTTGTTTTTAGATCACGTATGATCTGTAGAAAGGATTCGATCAGACCTTGATCAAGGTTGGCAGTTGGTTCGTCAGCCAGGATTATCTTAGGCCTGTTAACCAGGGCTCTGGCTATGGCAACTCGTTGTTGTTCACCACCGGAAAGATAACGCACTGATGTATTTGATTTATCGATCAAGGATAAGTCGGTTAACAGTTCTTCAGTGGCTAATCGGATTTCATGCTTTGACTGGGTGGAAGGAATCAACGGCAGGATCACGTTATCGTATACTGATAGATCATGGATCAGATTGAATTTCTGGAAAATCACTCCAATTTTTTCTCGCCGCATTACAGCAGCGTAACTATCCGGAATTTTGGCAATGGAGTGACCATCAATGATCACATCTCCCCGGGTTGGTTTGACTAACCCTGCTACCAGCGAGAAAATACTGCTTTTACCACTTCCACTGGCTCCCCGCAGCAATAAAAACTCATTTTCAACTACAGAAAAAGTGATGTTTCTCAGGGCGGTCATCTCATTAATCAAACCGGAGTTAAAAACGAGGTCAACTGCATCAAGGTGAATCATCGCATGACCTCATCTGCATCAATAATAGCTGTTCTCCACGCTGGGATAATCGTGGCTAGAATGTAAACCGGGACGATAGCCATAAAACTCAAGCTCAAGATGTGGACATCGATCACAGGGGTAAGTTGAAAGGCTGGTTTTAAATTTCCAGCCCCAATAAATAGATTTTTTAACAAGGGCGCATCCAAAGTGTAAACAAAGAAAAAGCTAAGCGCAACACCGCTAAAATATGAAAAAAGTGAAATAAAGCCACTTTCCAGAAGCTTCAGGATAAGGACATCTTCCACTCGCCAACCCACAGCTTTCATAATGCCGATCTCGCGTTTTTCCTCCAAACTTAGACCGCTAGCTTTGTCATAGACCATTGTGAAAAAGGCCATAAATGCAGGAATCAGTAAAGCGAGAAATAAACCGGATTTGTAGTCGAATACATTCTGGTAGGAGCTCTCAATTTGATCTTTGCTGATGATGCGGCAATCAGGGTACATGAATTGAATCTTCTGTTTTACGATCTCAATTTCAGCTGGATTGGAAACTCGAACTACAATATCGGTTGCATCGTCTTCATAGATATCAAACAGTTCACGAGCCAGATATTCCGGCATTAAGATCACGTCATTGGTCTCTAATGAAGATTCATCTGAGAAAGTGCCGGCCAATGCAAGGTTTAAAATATTGCCATTTGCAGTAATAAAGAAAAACTCATCCCTGAAGTAATACTGATCCATGATTTCCACCACACCTTGACCTGCCAGGAAAAAGGGTGTAGTCAAGGTATCGATCAGAGAAGCATTCAGTTCAAACAGTTTAGAATACTTGGCCTTGTAGCTATCCAGATCAGGATCCTGACCAATGACAGTGAAGTTGACGTTTGCACTACCAAAATAATAGTAACCCCAGACTCGGGGGATTGCTGTATTCACACCGGGGATGGTGGCGATTTCATAAGCTCGTTCAGATGGGATGACTGTTTGCCGCCCGCCATTCATTTTTTGGACAATCAACTCCGGCAAGGCCTCAAGCGTAATCCCCAACTCCAGTCTGATCGAACTTGAAATACTAAAAACAGAAACCAGTAGAAAGACCAGAAGGGAAAAGATCAGAATAACAGTGAAGCGATTCCAAAATCTTCTCCAAAGAGAGCTTATACCATAATCAATTAGTTTAAGGTTCACGTCTGGCGACCCCCGGTTCAGATTGCACAATTGCGATATTGTATACAAAGCTGGCAGGATAATAGTCAAGCAGAGAGCCATCTTCAGGAAAAATTGCATGGGGTGTGGTCAGGCTGCGATGCCGAAGCCAGGTTGTTTCAGTGATCAGGGCAAGGTCAGGGAGTTGAGTCAATTCCACCGCTTGCCGTTTGATCGCTTTTTGAGTTGCCTGCTCCTGCTGGTTCCCCAGCAATAATCCTCCCTCAACCAGGGTGGCCAGGATAACCAGAACCAATGCACCGAGCGTTAAGTTGGTTTTTGGACTCAAGAGATATCAGTCAGTCCGATTCAATTATTGTCTAGATCGGAAATAAGCTGCTCTGTGATCTCGCTAAATTTGAGAATTCGAGATCCTGCATGATCATCTAGAAATACTTTGGCTTGAGTTATAGAGTCAAAGGGAATGAGTTCATGCCCCATGGGTCCTAAAATATCGCTCCCAATGACATATTCAGCTTTTCTACCATCCAGGGCAGTTTGCTGATAGTAATCGGTAACGACTACCTCGTGGATTTTAAGGTGCTCGTATTTTCCCCATTTTTGAGGGTTATGGTAAAACTTCATCAGGTCTTTTACACCATCAAAATATAACTTTTTAGGTTGGTTGTTGATCGTGATATTCAGAACAGCAACCCAGCGAGGATACTTATAAACAAACATGCCACAGACCGGGCACTTCTCATCTTTTGAGACCTGAATGACCTGTGCTGCAGGCTGCCTACCTGAATGCTGCTGATTAGCGTTAAAAATATACAAAGCCAGCATCTGGAGTTTTTTCTCATCCAAAGATTTACAGCCTGAACGGGTTTTAAGGTGAGCCTTCAGATCCACGATAGATTCAAATGGAGGCAAAGTTCCTATTTCTGCGGAAAATTTGTTGAATAATTTTTCCCCCTTGGGAAAAACGATGCTTTGTTTCTTTTTCATCAACATGGCATTATCAGCCTGCATTTGAGTACGGGCTAGATCAAGGGCTTCGGTGAACCCGAGAATAGTTCTTCCGCCATGCTTTTTGCTGAATTGTTTTGCCTCCTCAAATGAGCCAAAGGCGAGTTTACTCTCACGGGTCATGGTACCGGAAACTTTGCTGTCAATGACATAGTGGGCATCCTGTACAGCGATGAACCGTTCACTATTGACATCAACCACCTGTGCGTGAGTAATTTGATCGGGGTGATCCTTAAGATCAACCGCCAGGCAACGGATAGAACAATACTGATGGGTGCTTCCATCGGCCAGTTCCAAAGCATGGTTGGTTTTGTAGAACAGCATGAGATTCATACCGCAAATTGGACACCAGGTTTTTGCCTGACCTGTTTGCAATAACATGGCCTGGTCTGTTTGAGCTGATTTCACAAATCTTGATTGAGCTAAAAGAATATTAACACTCAACAACAGAATAAGAGTAAGGAATATGCGTTTATTCATGACATGACTTCCTCTAGTAATAGATACTAGGATTGGTTCGATCTCCCCCTGGAGAACACCAGTAGTTTCCGGAAATATATGATTTTCACATGACATTCAAACAGCATTGTTTTATCCGCATTCACTGTGATACTGACACCTGTGAAATGTCTTAAAATTGATCACGCTGAAATAGGGGCTGATAACCCCTGAACTTTTTTAAAGGTTCAGGCTGAAGACAGGGGATGATCAGATGACCAAAAAAGCATTTAATCTCGGACAGTTCTGTTTGAAAATTGTTATTCAGGATTACTTTAGGTCGTATTAGTAAAGGAATCAAACTGAACGGCATTGTCAATGATCACAAGGTGCTTCCAGCCTTCCTTTGGCAGTTGTTTTGATGTATGCAATAAAGTTGGTCCTGAGGATAATATTTTTCAGAACGCGGTTGATTTCTTTTAAAACATACTTATGAATTTATCTAATTTAAGCGGATAGTGTATGAAGCTGATAAAGAGTCCCCCTTATGAAGATCTCAGAAAATGGAAGGTCTTTGAGCATATTCCTGAGGTTGAATTAAAACACCTTTTAAAAAAGCTGGAATTTCGTCGTTATAATCATGAAGAATCCATAATTCGTGAAGGTTCCATTGGGGATCATATATTTATTCTTGCCTCTGGCAAAGTCAGAATTGAAAAGAGAATTAATGAAGGCAACTCTGAATTGCTGGGATTCTATGATGAGGTCGGTGGTTTTTTTGGTGAGATGGCTTTGTTGGAAGATAAACCTAGAAGTGCTGGGATGATCGCTGATACAAGCTGTGAGGTATTGGCTGTGTCAAAAGCGGATTTTCTTGAACTCGTTCAAACTGTTCCGCTTTTTACACTATCTATTGCGAAAAATATATCTCAATTTCTCAGAGAAACTGACAAGCGACTCATCAACAAACTTAAAAAAGAGAATGATGAATTACGACATATGAATTACCTGCTGCAGGAGACTCAGGAAGAGCTGATCGGCAAGGAACGTCTTTCTCTTATTGGTCGTATGGCTTCAACTATTCTACACGATATGAAAAATCCCATGTCCACAATTGGTGGTTATGCCCAGTTGATCAAGATGAAAAAGCACAGTAATGAACAACTCATTAAATATGCGGATATTATCGCCAAACAAGTGATCCAATTCACCAGCATGACCCAGGATCTACTGTCTTTTGCCCAGGGTGGCGACCAGATGCGGCTGAAATCAGTCCAGATGGCTGGATATCTCCAGGAATGTTGTGACTCGCTGGTACTTAGATTTGAGAATCAAGACATCTCTTTTGTACGAGACCTTCAGTTTAAAGGGGAAGTACGCATCGACACCGGTCGGTTTTTCAGGGTTCTGGAGAATATTGCCATGAACGCTCTTGATATTTTGGATAAAGAGGGAGTGTTTACCGTGCACAGTCTGGAGGTGGAGACTGGTGTCAGAATTATTTTGGAGGACAATGGCATTGGAATGTCGGACGAAGTAAAGGAAAATGCTTTCAAGGAATTTTATACATTTGGAAAACGAAAAGGAACTGGTCTGGGACTGGCCATTGTAAAACGGATCATCGATGAACATGATGGTATCATCTCCATCGAATCTGAAGAAGGCGTTGGCACTAAATTCATCGTTGACCTTCCCGCTGTTGGTTTCAATCTGTTGCCGAAATCCAAGCATCAGATCCCCATCCCTTTTGAGACCAGCTAATCAGCAATAATAATTACCATCAGGTTTTCTTATGCGCACACTTGAATCACCAAACATCGAATTACTAAAACAATTGGAACCCTTTGCAGGGATCGATGGAGCTGAACTTGAAAAGATCAGCAGTCTAATGCAGAGAAGACTGTACAAATCCGGCGAAACACTTATTCGGGAAGCAGCGGTCGCCTCAAAATTCTTTGTATTGATCCAAGGTACTCTGGAAGTGGTAAAATCCATCGAAGGTGATGAGTTTGAGAGTCTTAACATTATTGATCGATCTGGTGAACTTTTTGGTGAGATGGCTCTGGTGGAAAATAAACCACGCAGTGCTGGTATTATAGCCCGGGAACAGAGCGAGGTACTGGTGGTTCAAAAGGAAGGTTTCCTTGAGCTGGTGAATCACTTTCCCCAGTTTACCCTGGAGGTGGCAAAAAGCATTTCCACGTATCTGCGACGGACGGATAGTACGCTCATTGGTGCCCTGGAAGAAAAAAATCGAGAACTGGAAAATATTATTACCGAGCTGCATGAAACCCGGCAAGCTCTGGTTGATAATGAACGTCTTTCCATTATCGGGCGCATGGCTTCCACGATCCTGCATGACCTGAAAAATCCCATGACCACCATAGCCGGTTTTGCTCAACTCATAGGCTTAAAAGAAATGCCCTATGAAGAGGTAGTGAAATACACTCAGATCATTGGTAAACAGGTGAGCCAATTTAACACGCTGGCTCAGGAGCTTCTGGCATTTGCCACTGGTGGCTCTACTCTACAATTACAGACTTTGAATTTTCCCAGTTGTATCAATGAGGCTCTGGCCAGTATTCAATTTAACCTGGTTCAGCAGAAAATGAGGCTGGTAACGGATATCCAGGGACAAGCCAGGATCCGTATTGACCCACATCGTTTCTATCGCGTCTACGAAAATCTGGCCAACAATGCAGCCGAAGCCATGAGCGAAGGGGGCACCCTCACCATTACATCTTACGTGGATGCAGACCAATTGGTCATGGAGATCTCAGATACAGGGCATGGTATGGAGCAAGAGATCCAGGCAAAAGCGTTTAATGCGTTTTTTACCTATAAAAAGTATAAGGGAACAGGGTTGGGGTTGGCTATTGTGAAAAGTATAGTCACCGATCACAAGGGTGATATCTCGGTGTCCAGCAAAGTGGATGTAGGAACAACCTTTACGATAAAACTACCGATCGTTAAAAACTAATCCCTGAATCCGCTCAACTGCCCCAGGCGCTGTTGGGGCATAACCATCTGCTCCAATAGATTCTGAGAATGCTCGATTCACCGGGGCACCCCCAATCATGATCTTGGTGGAATGCAGGATTTCATCATTTCGAAAGAGCTGCACTATTTCACGCATATTGTTCATGGTTGATGATAACAATGCTGAAAGACAGACAACTTGAGCCTGGTGGGTAGCGGTAGCTTCCAGAAAGCGTTGAGGCGGAACATTAACACCTAGATCGATCACTTCAAATCCTGCCCCCAGCAGCATGATCCGCACCAGATTTTTGCCGATGTCGTGCATATCACCCTTCACGGTACCAATGACAACAGTATTTCTGCTAGAACCGGTTGCATCCTGGATCAGATGTGGCTTGAGGATATCAATAGCCGTTTGCATAGCTTGAGCAGACATAAGAACCTGGGGTAGGAACATTTCATTCCGCTTAAAACGTTCACCGACAATTGCCATGCCGGGTAACAATTGCAGATCGAGAATTTGCTGGGCAGTCTGCCCTTGTTCCAAAAGGTTTTGCACTGAGCTGGAAATGGAAGCAACATTTCCCAGAATGATGGCCTGTTGAATATTATCAAGAGACATTTAGGTCAACTCCTCATGGGCAATTGCGTACATGGCTTTTACATTTTCAGGTTTACAATAAGAAGCAACCACATTGCTGGTGCTTAAAATAAAGCCCCCGCCGGCTCTTGCATCGCGAATGAGATCCCGGGTAGTTCTCTGAACCTCCTCCACACTGCCATTGGCCAACAGATCCACATCAATATTGCCCATGAATGCCAGATCTCGTCCATATTCCTGCTTCAAAGAGGGAATATCCATGTTGGCGTTGGGGTCACAGGACTGCAATACCTCAATGCCGCAATCGATCAAATCGGGTATGATGGTTCGTAAGTCGCCATCCGAGTGAAAGAAAACCGGAAGACCGGTTGTTTTAATGTCAGTGATCATATTCTTTAGTAGGGGAAAATAGTCCTTACGGAGATAAGCTGGATCCACGAAAGTACCGGTATTGAAAGCCAGGTCATCAGCGATAAGCACTGCATCGGCACCCGCTTCAGCACTCATGAGCGCCAGCTCCAAATTGGTCTGAATCAGCTTTTCGTAATACCTTAACATGACATCCGGTGCTTGAACAGTCCACATCATGAAGCGTTCGAAACCCAGAATTTCGTAACCCAGGTCAAAGCCGGCGTTCAGGGTTGACATGACAAAAAGATCCGTATTTGTCTTCCAGCGTCTGATTGGGGCTTTGTCAAACTTGCTTACGTCAGGAGCAGCCCATTTGTCGAGTTCTTCAGGTGTATTTGCAATGGGTTCCACCAGTTGAACGGTAGCTTCCGGAGGTTGGGTATGGGTGGCACCCCAGAAATCTTTGAAAACCTCTGTTCCCCAATCTTCATGAGTGCCAACTACTTCCACCGGGGGACCAGCTACACGGGCACCCATAATGTCTGCGCCAAGAAGCTGCCGGACATTTACATGGTTGTGATAATAAGAATCAGGGCCAGTCTGATGGTCATCGCCCAGTAAGGCTTTGATAATGGATTCGGTGTAGCCACCACCGATCTCACCGATGGGGACTCTGGAGGTTTCCTGACGGTGCAGGGCTGATATAACACGTTCTCTTCTAGTCATGTAAGCAATCTAATTATTAAACAGAACGAACAAAGCGAGAGAAATGTGCTGATTACTATTTACAGGTGTTATGAAGTATGACGATCTCGCAAAAAGTCCCTCTCGCCCGCCTGCGTATAACTTCGTGCGGGCAGGCAAAGCGCGCAGAGACGCAGAGTATTGATATTTATGGATTTAGCAGTATTTGCGTTATGTGGTTAATATTAAATGAGTTAGGGCGTATTTGATGATTTTTAAACCGTAAGGAACTTTTTGCGGTTTCGTCAAGTTTGAAATAGCAATAAGGAATTAAATAGAATCAAACGGGTAGAGTATTCATTAGCGTCTGTCCAGAAATCAGGTATTAAGCAGATGCACCTACAGTTTTCCACAATGAATTTGACGAATACTACGAAAAAGCATTGGTATCTTCATGAATTTCGTTTGCTTCGTTGTAGAAAAAGAGTTTAGAGATGAACACTCATTATAATCCGGGTTCATCATAATAATGCGTACCTGGATACAATCATTGAGGTTGGGGGTCAATAAAATATTCTGGGGTACAAAGGTATAAGGGTTATAGAAGCTGTGTGAAAACTTCATTGCGCCGGAATAATTGCTTGCTAATATTATCTTTAGTTATCTACGTATCGTACTGTTACTAATGATACTTACCCCGGGCTTCAGCCTGGGGGTTCTAAAAGTATTAAAAAGGAGGGCTTTAGCCCAACAATACGGAGCTAAAGCCCAAAGAAACAGTAGGATATCATACCCCCAAGCTAAAGCATGGGGTAAGCGTTGTCCCTATTCTCACACAGCCTCTAGACCCTTATATCCCTAATATCCCCGTCTCCAGGTACGCATTTGGAGGAAGAGCCATAATCCGTAATATCCCTGGCTGAAAAAATATCTGAAACCTTTCTCTCAAACCCGCATAGAAAGGAAGGTCTAAAGAATGGAGAAAGTTGCATGATGAAACATTTACTACGAATTATTCCACTACTGATCATGGTTCTACTGATTCCGACCCAGGTTCAGGCTTCTGATCTGAGTCTAGCGAAATCACTGAGTAACACCTTTGCTGATATTGCCGAACGGGTTTCACCCTCAGTCGTCACCATTACCAGTGAACATGTTTACAAACATCCCGGGATGGATCAGTTCAGGAGATTCCAGGATATGTTTCCAGACCATTTTCGCCAGTTCATGCCGGATGGTGGAAGGGAAATGCTGAGTACCTCTTTGGGTTCTGGAATTGTCATCAGCAAAGATGGTTACATCATTACCAATAATCATGTCATCGAAAAAGGCGAGAATATCAAGGTTCAGTTTTCCGATAATAGGGAACTGGATGCCGAGATCATTGGCAGTGATCCCAAGACTGATGTAGCCCTGATCAAAGTCGATGCGAATGATCTTACACCGCTCAAACTGGGCAATTCAGACCGAATTCGGGTTGGTGAATGGGTCTTGGCGGTTGGCAGTCCCTTTTCTGGAAATTTATCTCAAACCGTGACCCAGGGAATCATAAGCGGTATTGGTCGTTCCTCTGTCGGCCTGCTTGACTACGAAGATTTTATCCAGACCGATGCTGCCATCAATCCTGGTAATTCCGGAGGTCCTCTGGTTAATCTGGATGGCAAATTGATTGGCATGAACTCAGCCATTGCCTCACGGAGCGGTGGCAGTCAGGGTATCGGCTTTGCTATTCCAGTTAACATTATCAACCGTGTCATTGAGGATCTAAGGGAGAATGGACGGGTCACCCGAGCCTGGCTGGGAGTCTATGTACAGGCAGTAGATGGAACCATGGCCAGGATGCTGGGTATGGAAAATGCTTCAGGGGCACTGGTTGGGCAGGTGGTTGAAGATAGTCCCGCTGACAAGGCTGGCTTAAAACAGGGAGATGTCATCCTGGAGTTTGATGGGCACACAGTAGAGAGTTCAAAACAATTACCCACCATGGTTTCAACTCAACGTCCCAATGAAAAGAAAAAGCTTAAGGTTCTCCGGAACGGAAAATTCAAAACCCTAACCATCAAACTGGGTGAATTACCAGAAGAAGCCAGTGCCGTGGGTCCTTTCGAATCTGAAAAATCAGATCTGGGCATAACGGTTGAGACCCCCAGTTCTGACCGCCTGCAATTTTACGGGTTTAACCGGGGTACGGAAGGGGTCCTGCTTACATCAGTTGAAAAATTTAGTGAAGCCTACCGAAAGAATATCCGGGTGGGACAAATGATCCAGAAAATCGGTCCTAATGTTCGCAATCTTAAAACGGTTACATCCAGACAGGCCTTTGAGCGGCAAGTGGCTGAGATCAAACCTGGTGAATCGATTTTACTGCTGGTTCGACGTGATAATAACAATACGTTTTTTGTAGCGCTGACTATTCCAGAATAGAATTAATGAAAAAACTAACCACGCGTCTACGCTTTATAAGCTACGCCAGGCAGGCAGAGAGAACAAAAAATATAGAGAGAAGTAACCCTCAACCAGGTTCAAGCTAAACAAGGTGACACTAGTTTAAACCCGAATAAACATAATAATCTCCGGTATTCCCATACTGGATGCTTTCCCTCCAAACCCGTGAGACCCCGAGAATTTCTTGGGGTCTCTTCCTTTAGGGGTGGTGCTAGTCAGGGTCTCATAAATCGATGCAAGCAGTTATGCTATTTGAAATTTAAAACATGCACTTTGCCTACGCTAGTGAGTGTAGCCATCGCAGCGATCTCCATCATACGGGCTACAAGTTTGAGATTGCCACGTTCCTTCGGAACTCGTAAAGACAGCTCCAGATGGTGAACGCACGATGAAGTCAAATTGGCAATATTAATTCAGATCAATCTTCTGAGTTCTCTGCAATCTCTGTGACTAGAAAAAAGGGCATTGATATCGTAACAACATTGACATGGCGAAAAGTCGGCGATTATATTGAAAGGCTTTAGCGGGTCTTAACTCGCAACTTGATTAGATTGGAATTTAGCACAGGAACACATAGCACCATGATGAAGGAAGTATCCAGCAAAGTAGATTTTATTGCCCTCGAACACGATATGCTCGATTTTTGGGAGCGGGAAGATATTTTTAATAAACTCAGAGCTCAGAATGCTGGGAAACCACCCTGGTCCTTCCTGGATGGTCCCATCACTGCCAATAATCCAATGGGGGTTCACCATGCCTGGGGCCGAACCTACAAAGATCTGTTCCAGCGCTATCACGCCATGCGGGGTAAAGAACTACGTTATCAGAATGGCTTCGATTGTCAGGGTCTCTGGGTGGAAGTGGAAGTCGAAAAGGAATTGGGCTTCAAATCCAAAACTGATATTGAAGACTACGGTATCGAAAAATTCGTTAATAAATGTAAGGAGCGGGTGCGCAAGTTCTCTGCAGTTCAGACCAAACAGTCCAAACGCATGGGTTACTGGATGGATTGGGATAATTCCTATTTCACCATGTCTGACGAGAACAATTACACCATCTGGGGTTTTCTGAAAAAATGTTTTGATCGTGATCTGATCTACAAGGGCTATGATGTGATGCCCTGGTGTACCCGCTGTGGTGCTGCCCTTTCTGAACATGAGATCGCCACGGAAGGCTATAAAGAACTAACCCATACTTCCATCTACTTAAAATTCCCCCTTAAAGGTCGTGAGCATGAATCGCTCCTGGTCTGGACCACTACTCCCTGGACCTTGTCATCCAATGTGATGGCTGCTGTTCATCCGGATCTGGATTATGTGAAGGTCAGGCAGGGTGATGATATTTACTATTTGGTTCAAGGTCGCTTGTCCATCCTGCAAGGTGATTACGAAACCCTGGAGACTCTCAAAGGTAAGGATATGCTAGGATGGGAATATCATGGTCCTTATGATGAATTGCCCATCCAGCAGGATATTCAGCATGCCATTATTTTCTGGGATGAGATCTCTGAAAATGACGGTACCGGTATCGTCCATATTGCTCCAGGTTGCGGAAAAGAGGACAATGCTTTAGCCAAGGAACTGGGTTTCCAGATCATCAAACCCATTGATGAATTTGGCAATTATCTGGACGGTTTCGGCGATTGGACCGGCACCAATGTCATGGGTAATGGCGACAAGGTCATCGATGATCTCTCCAACAAAGGTCTGCGTTACAAACGTGAACCTATAACGCACCGTTATCCCACCTGTTGGCGCCATGGTACAGAGTTGGTCTTTCGTCCTGTGGATGAATGGTTCATCGCCATGGATAAGTTGCGTCCTGAGATCGCTGAAGTTACCAAACAGGTCAACTGGATTCCCTCTTATGGTAAAGAGCGTGAGTTGGATTGGCTCAAAAACATGCACGATTGGATGATCTCTAAAAAGCGTTATTGGGGCCTGGCACTACCCATCTGGACCTTTGAAGATGGCTCTTTCTACGTGGTGGGATCAGAGACTGAATTAGAAGAATTGGCCGTTGAGGGTTGGGCCGAATTTGAAGGCAATAGCCCACATAGACCTTGGATTGATCACGTGAAAATTAAACATCCCAAGACAGGTCTCATTGGAACCAGAGTGCCCGATGTAGGAAACCCCTGGCTGGATGCAGGTATTGTGCCTTATTCCACTATGGACTACCGCAAAGATCCTGAATACTGGAAAAAATGGTTCCCTGCTGATTTTATTGTTGAATCGTTACCCGGTCAGTTTCGCAACTGGTTCTACGCCATTCTGGCCATGAGTACAGTTATGGAAAACCGACCCCCTATCAAAACCATCATGGGTCATGCCCTGGTCAAAGATGATAAGGGTGACGATATGCACAAATCCGCCGGTAACGCCATCTGGTTTGAAGATGCTGCTGAGCAAATGGGTGTGGATGTCATGCGCTGGATGTATGCTTCCCAGGTTCCCATTCATAATCTGAATTTCGGTTATGGAGCAGCCGATGAAGTCCGCCGTAAACTGTTGACCCTTTGGAATACTTACTCATTCTTTGTGACCTATGCCCGTCTTGATAAATTTGACCCCTTGGAAAAGTTAGATGAAACGACCCTGACCGAACTGGACAAATGGGTTCTGGCTCGAGTGAACCGCCTGGTGGCTGAATCAAGCAAAGATTATGATTCCTTCCAGACTGATAAACTTATGCTCAAGATCAATCGATTTGTGGATGACCTTTCCAATTGGTACGTCCGGCGTTCCCGTCGTCGTTTCTGGAAAAGTGAAAATGATACAGATAAATGGGCAGCTTACCATACGCTCTACCGGGCTCTGGTTACTCTGACCAAAGTATTGGCACCGGTCGCACCATTTTTTACTGAGGCCATCTATCAGAATTTGGTGGCAGGTCAAGATCCTGAAGCTCCTCAGAGTATTCATCTTTGCCGATTCCCTGAGGTCGAGGAGCGCTGGCTTGATGAGGATCTGCTACGGCGGGTCGACGTGGTTATCAAAGCGGTTGAATTGGGTCGGGCCGCCAGAAATAAGGCCAATTTAAAGGTTCGTCAACCATTGGCCAATGTGTCGGTCTTTTTCCCGGATGAAAAAGATCGGGCTTATGCCCTGGACCTGCAGGAACAGATCCTGGAAGAATTAAACATCAAGACCATGACGGTGGTTACAACGGCAGATGATTTGGTTCAGGTTGATGTAAAACCAAATCTGGGTTTACTGGGTCCCAAGTATGGCAAAGACATGGGTGCCATCCGGAATTTGATCAACGCTGCAGATCCGCAGGACCTTTTGAAGCATTCCAAATCAGGTGAGAATATTCAGTTGAACGATGGAACTGTTTCATTTGAATTGTTACCGGCCGAATTACTGATCACCAGTATTGAGCCTGAAGGACAAGCTGTGGTTGAAGAGGCCGGTGTTGTGGTTGCTGTTGATACAGAACTGACTGAGGCTTTGATCAGTGAGGGTCTCGCTCGTGACTTTATTCGTAATGTTCAAAATATGCGTAAGGATGCTGAGTTTGATGTTTCTGACCGTATTCAACTCTTTATTGAAGCTGAGGATGAGCTGCAAAAAATGATCGGGGAGCATGAGAAATACATTGCCAATGAAACCCTGGCTGAGAAGATTAACTTCAATTCAAAAGCAGACATCTTCCAGGCTGAATTCAAGCTTGGCAAGAGCGTATGTAAAGTCGGCATTGAACGTCACTGACACTCCAAAGAAAGCCTTTAAAAAAACCTCTGCGTCTCTGCTTGCCATGGCGAAGCCTGGCAGAGATAGGCGAGAGGAAAAAAAGGAGCAAATAATATTAAAGCACTGTTAAAATATCTGGGAATTACAGTCTTGGTCGTTTTTTTGGATCATGGGACTAAACTGTGGGCAATAGCTGCCTTAAAGGGGAAGCCGGCCTGGCCCCATGGGTGGTCTTTGTTTCGTTTTGATTATGCTGAGAACTATAACATGGTTTTTAGTCTGTCATTCATCCCCATGCCGCTGGTCAATACTCTGGCCATCGGTGCCATGGGTCTGCTGTTCTATCTGCTCTGGGAATACAAAGATAAGCATCCGCTGCCCAGTATTGGTCTGGCCTTGATCCTGGGTGGTGCCTTTGGCAATATACCCGAGCGTCTGATCCGGGGTTATGTGGTCGATTTTATCAGTGCTGATTGGCCGGACTGGTTGTACTTTACCCGTTGGCCCACTTTCAATATTGCCGATAGTGCTGTAAATATCGGAATGGTTTTGTACCTGGGCTATGTATTTTTTGTGGAAGGAAAAGAGAGCAAGATATCTTCACCTGGAGAGCCCTCAACGCCTCATACATAAGCACCAATTTTTCACTCATATATCTTTTCATTTTCAAACCTCACAGTTATATTCGGCTCAGGCGGTTTTTTTAGTGTATTTATTAGTATATTCCACTTCCATAATACCCATTTATAGTAACGAATAGTTAGGAATCATACTGTTAACCCAGGTTGAACCACACAGTTCCACGACTGAAACCTTTGAGGTCATAATTGATCCTCAACAGAAACCAATTCGTATTGACAAGTTTTTGGCAACCCGTTTGCCCTCATACATCACCCGCAATCAGGTTCAGATCTTACTGAGATCCGGGAAGATCAGGGTTGATGAGAAGCCGGTGAAAGCCAGCCATTTGATCATGCCGGGTGAGCAGGTCCTGGTGGAATATGAGCTACCCTATGCACCAACGCTTTATGGTGAAAACATCACCCTGGATATTGTTTATGAAGATGATTATCTCATCGTCGTTAATAAACCGGCAGGGCTTATTGTTCATCCCGGTGCCGGTAATGCTACAGGGACACTGGTAAATGCCCTGATATATCATTGCGAACACCTGTCCAATGATAATGGATTGCTTCGTCCGGGCATTGTTCATCGTCTTGACAAGGATACTTCAGGTCTATTGATATCTGCCAAGGATAACCGGGTCCATGGCAATATGAGAAGCCAATTTTCCAAACGAACCATCAAAAAATACTACCATGCCCTGGTTTGGGGACAATTTCCTGATGACACGGGTGAGATAGATGCTCCTATTGGTCGCTCTCCCAAAAATCGCAAAAAATTCACGGTGATCGATACAGGCAAACCTTCGTTAACCCGTTATGAGGTTCTGGAACGATTTAAATTCTTAACATTGTTGCGAATCAAGCTTGAGACCGGTCGCACCCATCAAATCAGGGTTCATATGGCTCATGCCAATCACCCGGTTTTTGGTGACCCTTACTACGGTGGTCGGAATTCCAAGATCATCACCTTGAACATGCGCAATCGACAATTGGCTGCCAAACTATTGGGCATGTTGAATCGTCAAGCCCTGCATGCTCGTAGACTGATCTTTACTCACCCCATGACCAATGAACTGATGGATTTAAAGGCTACCCTCCATGGAGATATAGAAGCCGTTCTGGATATTCTGAGAACAGAAAGTCAATTCTAATGGCTTGGGTCTTAGATCAACAGATTGACAAATTCCTGATTTGGCTGGAGGTGGAGAAACGCTATTCGCCGGAGACGATCCGGGGGTATCAGATTGATTTGAAGCAGTTCTGCCAGTTCCTTGAGGATCATGATATGGAATGTTTGAACGACCCGGAACAGATCGATCGAGGGGTACTGCGGAGTTTTTTGGGCTTTCTAACAGGTGAGTTAGGACAACAACCCCGATCAGTGGCAAGAAAACTAGCCGCCCTGAAGTCGTTATTCAGGTATTTGCATCGTGAACAGATTGTGACCCTGAACATTGCAGCTTATGTGCATACACCCAAACTTCCCGGTGTAATTCCCAGCTATTTGTCCGAGAATCAGATCGTGGCCGTTTTAGAAAAATTGAGTGAAACCGATAGCTGGATGGGTAAACGGGATCTGGCTATTGTGGAGCTGTTCTATGCTACCGGTATGCGAGTTTCTGAGTTAGCCGGTCTGACAGCGGCAGACTTGAACCAAAACAAGGGGACGGTTACCGTGCTGGGAAAAGGATCCAAGCAGAGAGTTATTCCGGTAGGGCAGTATGCCTGGGAGGCTCTGGAGAACTATCAATATGCAGCAAAAAAAAAGTTCGGAACGAAAGCCGCAGAACAAGCTGTTTTTCTTAGTAAGAATGGGTTGCCCCTCGGGCAGAATGGTATCCGTTTGCGGGTGAAAAAAGCTATCAAAGCCATTGCTGAATTAAAAAAAATGAGTCCCCATGTGCTGCGTCATACTTTCGCCACCCACTTGCTCAATGCTGGAGCTGATCTGATGGCCTTAAAAGATCTGCTGGGTCATGCGAACCTATCTACGACTCAGGTGTATACACATGTACAAGTTGACAAAATGAAAAAAGCATTTCACAGGGCTCATCCCAGAGCCGGAAAAAAGACAGAAGGATCCAGGCTGAATTAACATGAGATACATTTTGAAGAGCATAATTAATTCAAACAGGTATGCTTCTGTCAACTTTAAGAATTTTATATTAGCTGTGCCTCTGCGTACGCTGCGAGAGGAACATCATAATCACCACATAACAGGAGGAGCCAATGAAGGTAAACATCGTCGCCCGTCATTTTGACATTTCTGAAAAGACTCGGGATTATATTCAGGCGGAAGTAGATCATCGACTGGAACCCGTCTATGATCGAATTGTAAATTGCAAGGTGATCGTTGATAAGACTAAAAATGATTATATCGCTGAAGTAATATTGAATGTCCCCGGTGAGACTATGACAGCAAAGGAAACGTCCAATGATTTGTCTAAATCCGTGGATTACGTAGTTAAAAAGATGCGCAAACAACTTGCAAAACATAAAACGAAGTGGAAACGTCCCATTGACCCTGATAAACAGTTTGTAGAAACCGCTGAAGAAGAGTAAATCAGCGAGATTGAAATTTCACTGGAAGTGAAGGAAAATAAAGCCCGAGTTGTACTTGAAATCTACAGTTGTTTAAAAGGGGCAAGTACATTTAGGCCGGAAAGTAAATTGAAATGAGACCTGAGGAAAAAAGACAAGAAATCATTGTCGGCATTGTCGTACTGATCATCCTGGCTGCTACAGTCATGGGTATCATGTGGGGGAAGAAGTATGACATTTTTTCCTCAAGAAGTTATTATACGGTTCGGGTCGCCCGGGCCAGTGGCTTGCAAGAGGGCGACCCGGTGACCGTATCAGGTGTACCTAAGGGTGTCGTGGATGATTTCATTATCAGGGAGGATTCTGTTGATGTCATTATTGGTGTAGATAAAGACATCACTTTGTATAGTGATGCCAGTGCAATTATTTCCAATATGGAACTCCTGGGGTCAAAAAAAGTCGAAGTAAACCCGGGAAGATCAGGGGTCCTGCTGGTTGAGCGTGGTATTTTTAGGGGCACCTTTGCCGGCGGTCTGGAAGATATTTTTGAGACTACCGGTGCTATTTCCACAGACTTTAAAACCCTCATGGGTAACTTTAATAAAACGCTTTTGCTGCTTAATAAAGCCATGGAAGAAGATGTCCAGGCCAGCCTTCACACCATTCACAACACAGCCAATTTGATTGATTCTCTCATGGTGTCGGACATACAACCGGGTTTATTGGCCATGAAGAGCGCTTTACAACAGACCGAAGAAATGGTGAATGCAAAGCGGGAAGATATTGATGTTATTGTAACGAATTTGAAGAAAGTCTCCAAAACTCTGAATGTCGTTGTGGATGATAATAAGGATAAGCTGGCTCGTTCTATTGCCAATCTGGATAAAATAGGTGAAGACCTCAGCATCTTGAGTACCCGCTTAAAAGATCCTCAATCCAGTTTGGGGAAGCTGACCTTGTCTGATTCGCTCTATCAAAGATTGGATAGCATAACCGTTAATATCAATGACATTGTGAAAGAGATCAAAGAGAACCCGAAGAAATATTTGGAACACGTGAATATCAAGGTAGATATGTTCGGTGGAGGCAAGTAAAACATGAGAGCAGTTATTCCTGCAGCCGGAATTGGAAAGCGGCTGAGACCACATACTCTAAATGTACCGAAAGTGATGATCAATCTGGCTGGAAAACGTCTCATTGGTCACGTTCTGGAGGCGGTTGAGGCAGCTGGTGTAACTTCAGTTTCTATCATCGTTGGCTATAAAGGCGAACAGGTCGAAGAGTATGTGAATCGATTTTATTCTCATATGCGGCTTGATTTTCCCTATCAGGCAGAACGGAAAGGTCTGGGACATGCAGTCCTCCAGGGGTTGGAAGACAAGGAGGAGGGGGTTCTGATCCTGCTGGGTGATACTGTATTTGATGTAGACTTCAAGAATTTTGTAAGTACTGGTGAAAATGCCATTGCAGTGGTCAAAGTTGATGATCCGCGTCGCTTTGGTGTGGCAGAAGTAAACGAAGTCAATCGCGTGGAGCGACTTGTTGAAAAACCAGAGCACCCCAAATCTGATCTGGCTCTGGCCGGCATGTACTACATCAAAGACCAACGGATCCTGAAAGCTGCCATCGAAAAACTAATTGCTGATGAGATCAAAACTCGCGGTGAATACCAGCTTACGGATGCCTTGCAGTTGATGCTTGAAGAGGGAACCGTTATCCAGGCTGTTGAGATCAATGGTTGGTATGATTGTGGAACCAGGGAGTCTTTGTTGGATTCTCATCGATTTTTGCTGGATGATCTACCTGCTGGTAATCATGCCAAAGACACGATCATTCATCCACCAGTATTTATTCATCCTGAGGCAAAAGTGATCAATTCGGTTATTGGCCCGAATGTGACTGTAGATAAACGAGCTGAGATCAGTGGTGCTATTTTGACAGATACCATTGTTGGAAAGGACTCTGTGATCAAGAATATGATCCTGAGCCATTCACTTATCGGAGATCATTCCATTGTTGAGAATCAAGTGAGAACGGTCAATGTTGGAGATTATTCAGAACTTAAATTGAATTGAAAGTATGACTTTTGCCTGTTAAAATAAAAGTTATTTATAATGAAAGAGAGCGGAGTAATTAATGTCGTATTTGTTTTCATCTGAATCGGTTACTGAAGGGCATCCTGACAAGATCGCCGACCAGATCTCAGATGCCATTTTAGATGCCATCCTGGAAAAAGATCCTCAGGGAAGGGTTGCCTGTGAAACCTTTGTTACAACAGGTCTGGTTCTGGTGGGTGGCGAGATCACAACCTCCGCCTATGTTGATATCCAACGGATCGTTCGGGGAACCATCAAGCGGATCGGCTATACTGATTCCATGATGGGTTTTGATTATAAAACCTGTTCAGTTTTGGTAACGATTGATAAACAGTCTCGGGATATCTCTCGGGGAGTTGATGACCAGGATCGCGAACAGGGGGCTGGTGATCAGGGAATGATGTTTGGCTATGCAACCGATGAAACTGAAGCATACATGCCCCTGCCCATTCATCTGGCTCATGCGCTAACCAAACGCTTGGCTGAAGTTCGCAAAGAGGGGATCATCCCCTACCTGAGACCTGATGGAAAATCACAGGTTACGGTTCAATACAATTCTGAAACGCATAAACCAGAAGTTGTAACAGCAGTAGTGATCTCAAATCAACACGAGGATGGTGTTGATGTTAAAGGTGAGATGTATGATGATATTGTTGAACATGTTATCAAGAAGGTCTTGCCAGCAGAACTGGTGGATTATAAGAAACTAAGAATATTTGTTAATCCCACCGGCCGTTTTGTCGTTGGTGGTCCTCAGGGAGATGCTGGTCTGACTGGTCGCAAGATCATCGTGGATACCTACGGTGGTTATGCCCCCCATGGTGGTGGTGCTTTCTCCGGGAAAGACCCCAGCAAGGTTGATCGATCTGCCACATACATGGCTCGTTACATTGCTAAGAATATCGTGGCAGCCAAGGCCGCCCAACGCTGCACCGTTCAACTGGCCTACGCCATTGGCGTTGCTGAACCGATCTCCATTCTGGTGGATTCCCACGGTACTTCAAAACATAGTAATGCTGAGTTGGAAGCCATGGTCCGGGAAGTATTCCCATTAAAACCAGCTGAGATTATTGAGCATTTAGATCTGAAGCGTCCCCTGTATCAACAGACCTCATCATATGGTCACTTTGGAAGAGATGAGTTCCCCTGGGAGAAGACAGATCTTACAGCAGAAGTAAGCAAACAATTAGAATAGATCATTGGAAATGTTGCCACGAAGGCACTAAGTCACAAAGAATGCAAAAAGAGCTTAAAGAAACTTCGTGTCTTTGAGCCTTTGTGGCAAAAGATTTCACATGAATAAAAGTGTTTTCCGCGAACTTTGCGAGAGGGTTTTTAAGGAATAAGTAAGGCAAGTAGAGTATATTTAGAGAATGGTTAATAACATATAGAGAGAGATATGGAAACAATATTTACAGATTACAAAGTTGCAAATATCAATGAGGCCGCCTTTGGTCGAGATGAAATCGCTCTGGCTGAAAAAGAGATGCCCGGACTCATGGAGCTCAGGAAACGTTACCGCGATTCCAAGCCCCTGGCCGGAGCCCGGATAGCCGGTTGTATCCACATGACCATCCAGACGGCAGTGCTCATCGAAACCTTGAAAGAGTTGGGGGCTCAAATACGCTGGTCCAGCTGTAATATCTTCTCAACTCAGGATCATGCCGCCGCCGCCGTTGCCGATTCTGGTGTTCCGGTCTTTGCCTGGAAGGGTGAGACTGAAGAAGAGTATTGGTGGTGTATCGATCAGACCCTGGACTTTGATGGTCAAGGTCCCAACCTGATGCTGGATGACGGGGGTGACCTGACGAAGGTTATTCTGGAGCAGCATCCTGAAATGCATGCCGACATTAAGGGTGTTTCTGAGGAGACCACAACAGGAGTCCATCGTCTTTATCACTTAATGGAAAAGAATGCGCTACCCTTTCCAGCCATCAATGTGAATGACTCGGTGACCAAATCTAAATTTGATAATAAGTATGGGTGTCGCGAGTCTCTGGCTGATGGCATTAAACGGGGTACCGATATTATGCTGGCCGGGAAGAAAGTTATTATTGCCGGTTATGGGGATGTGGGTAAAGGATCAGCCCAATCCATGGCTGGTTATGGTGCCAAGGTATTTGTGACGGAGATCGATCCGATCTGTGCCCTCCAGGCCGCTATGGAAGGTTTTTCAGTTGTGACCATGGAAGCAGCAGCCAGCTTTGGCGATATCTTCGTGACCACCACTGGTTGTAAAGATGTGATCCGTGGTGAACACATGGAACAGATGAAAGACAATGCAATTATAGCCAACATCGGCCATTTTGATCATGAGATCGATGTCCATTGGCTGGAAAATCAACCTGGTGTCACAGAATACAATATTAAGCCCCAGGTTGACCGCTTCGATTTTCCTGATGGCAAATCGTTGATCCTCTTGTCACGAGGACGGTTGGTCAATCTTGGAAATGCAACGGGTCATTCATCATTTGTCATGTCAACCTCATTCACCAACCAGGTATTGGCTCAGATAACCCTGTTTGAAGGCAACGTTAAACCAGGCGTTCATGTGCTCTCCAAAGAATTAGACGAAGAAGTTGCCCGCCTGCATCTGGCTCATCTGGATATCCATTTATCAGAATTAACTGAGGATCAGGCTGATTACCTGGGTGTTCCGCAAAAAGGACCCTTTAAACCGGATCACTACAGGTATTAATAAAGAGGTCGAAAGTCAAAAGTTCGAAAAGCTTGCCGGGACGAAACCGGTTAAGAGTTGAAGGTAAGGAAGATCATTAGCTCATCAAAATTTAAGGCTCGCTTCACAGGGATTCTAATGGCGCTAACCTTCGGTGCCCTGGTGATCCAATGTGATTTTGGACTACCCACCAAGGTTGTTATGCCAACCTGGCAGGTTACTCTGACCATTCCCCTGGTCTCAGAAAACTATCCTTTTGATGGTCTATTGGCTTCTGATACAACAGGCACTATCCAGGTCTATGGGGATTCAGTGGATACCAATAGTGATGGATTCATGGACATTCTATTGCCTGACACTTTGGCTGATTATCCCGGTGGTCTTTACATCACGTTGGAGAATGATCTGCCCCCCATCACTTTACCGGCAGATATGTTTGTGATCCCTGGTCAGGATCCCATGGAATTGGGTGTCGGCCCCATCGATATTGCTTCAATCTTACCGGCTGAGCTGGATGATGGAATTCATGTGGGTCCTGAGAATGCCTCCATCACCCTGGCTGATCTGGGTTTTGCTATGGATGATATTGTGGTGGATAGCATTCCCAATGCCTCTTGTGAAGACCCGACAGCCATTCGATCAGATACGATCTCGTTCAGCTTTGGGGATGATCCCTCCGATCTGAATTATGATAGCTTGGTAACAATTCCAGGGTATGTACATGTTATCACCGGTAGTGCTCCCTCAGATGATCCGGGAAGTGGGTGTGTTCCCTGTCTTACGCCCCCACCTAACTTTATTTGTGATAGTTCCATCACTTATCCCATGTCTGGAACACCCAATATACCGGCTGATACCCTGCCTCTTTTCAGAGAAGCTTTTGCCCTGTTGCCTGACCCCTCGATCCTGCCGGCTGATGCCCCTATTGAAAGCTTTGAATCCATCACAATCTCAACGGGCTCCATCGAATCAATCATTAACAGCCAGATGCCGCTCACCTTTTCAAATACAGGCCTGATCGTCTACACCAAGAAAGCCAATGGTGATACGACCCGTTTACACAGTCACTTTTTTGATCACATTTCCCAGAATATGGTTGAAGGTGAAGACAGTACCAAAGTCTCTTCCCTGGATGGGGTATCTGTATTTGACAGTCTCATTTTTGAATTTGGTGGATATATAAATCCCACGGCCCCTGGTGATACCTTATTTTTTCCCCAGCGAGTTGAGCCCTTTTTCCACTACAGCTTTTCCATGGATATAGATGGCTTTCAGAGTATGGAAGTCAATATGATCGATACCACCATGATCTTTATGCAGGAAATGAATACCAGCTCTACCGACGAATCGGGTCAAGGTTTCAGCGTGGAGATCGTATCAGCCGCATTTGAAGATAATATTGCTCACGAAGATACAAATCGCCTGAGTATCTCACTGGCAAACCGGATGGGGCTTGATATTTCAGTTTTGCGGATCAAGCTACGTAATTTTTATGAAAATGATGCACAACTGGCGGCCGGGAACTATGAGATTCTGGAGTTTGTACTGCCTGATGGCGGAACTGCCGATACGGTTGTGGTACTGGACGGACATCTGATCAGTAATACAACAGGGGATAATGTGCCCCTGGATTCCCTGCTCATTGAGACTGAGATCCAATTTAGCAGTGATGGCGGTCCCATATCAATTCCCTATCCACCACCTGACGAGATGATCATGGATGTGGAGGTGGAGATGACTTCCCTGAAGATCGAGGATCTAACTGGTTTTTTCGGGGTTAGCTTTGCGATCAGTGATCAGGAACAACCGCTTAGTCTCCCCGGATTAGTTGGCGGCATCTCCTTTGGTGAAGCCATTCTTTCCATAACTTTGGAAAATGAATTTGGGGTAGCACCAGGACTTGGATTACAGGTAAAGGGGTATCGGGGAACCGATAGTGTCGTTGTGGAATTGAATCCTGACTCGGTGACCTTTGAATCTGGTGCAGCAGGCAGTCCGGCAATAACAGAAATCAGGATCAGCCGGGAATATGTCCGGAAGACCATTGATGGTGATGAAACCATTGTCCAGCATTTTGATTCCGGAAGCAATATTGTAGATCTCATGGCCATGATGCCTGATGTCGTGTCCGTTGGAGGCGATGCCGTCATTTCACCAGATAACCTGAATTCTATTACTGCCGGTGCAGAGATCGCTGGTACCTGGCGATTTGAAATACCATTCCTGTTAAGTATTGCCGCTGGGGGTGTTGAATTTATGCCGCCGACCTTTACCAGAATGGCTGCCCTGGATTCCAGTACGATCAAGCAGCTGGTGGGTAGCAACGGCATCCCGGACAAGACAGATATGCTCATTAGTTCCACCATCAACACTATCATTTTCAGCGATATTGGTCTGGGTTTCGGTCTGGAGATCCTGGTTTCAGATATTCCCTATTTTCCATTTTATAGTAATGTTGAAAACCGAGTTATGGTTTCTGCAGATCTGGATCAGGATGGAGCCGCAGATACTGTAGACCTGGATCTGGATACCCTGATCACCCATCCCATGGTGAAAACCCTGCAACTGCAGATTCCGGCTGGTACGACTGATCCGAGTACAGGATTAGTGATCCCGGGGATGGAGGGCAGTGGCCAATATTCCTATTCTGCTGACTTCAATCTGAATGATGTTGAAGGTGATTCAACCTATGGAACGCTGATCCACCATCAGTACGCTTTCCTGGACACTTTTCTGCTGGCCAAGTCTGATACTGCTTTCACAGATGTTGCCGAAGCCTTAACCCTGGCTGAGCTGGCTGCTCCGACTGTCGCTGATAGCCTCTACAATTTGACGCTCAGCGAGGATGGTAAGGAATTGTGGATCATGATAGATGTCACTGATTATGGAGAATTGGGTTGGCTGGTTGAACCCAGAGATCATTTCATTGCCACCAAATTTATTCTGGCAGAAACTCCCAACCCGGCCTTACTCCCCTTCTCGGCTGGAATTGATGTGACGGCTTACATGCAATTTATCCTGAATTCCGAACCCATGTTCAATAACGCTGAGGAAGATACAACTCAATGACCAACTGGCTCAAAATGATCGGTCTGGGGACCATAATGGCCTTCTCGGTCACTGGTCAGGTTCATGTTGATGCCCGCGGATTGGGTTTGTGTAATGCCTACACGGTAACATCCCGAGGAGTATCTGCAGTTGGCTTCAATCCGGCAAATCTGGGCTATACAGAAGATTTGGTTTTTAGTGCCGACCTATTGGATCTTAAGCTCTCAGCCAGCAATAACTTTATGTCCCTGGCATTATTCAACAAGTATTTCACTGGAGACCGGAACGGGGATCCCTTTGATCTGGAAACGTTAAGACCTGGTAGTGATCAAACCCACAAGGAGTATTTACTGGCTCAGATTCCGGAAGAAGGCTTTGCGGTGGATCTTGGTGTAAGCGTTCCGTTTCCGATCCTAAATGTTTCACTGGGAAATTACGCCTTTACTTCAGGACTTGAATACTACATGAAGAACTCACTGCCCCTGAGTCTATTTGAGATCATTATGGAAGGTAACCAAGTGGGACGATCCTTTGACCTGGCTCTGACCCAGGATGTTCTATTGATATCCAATTTTAGTTTCTCCTTCGCCATCCCCTTTGAGAAGTATAATTTTGGAGCTACAGTCAAATATTTGGCTGGTCTGGGTTTTGCCGGTGTGGATTCTTCTGGTGGTACTTTCAGTACGCAGCCCACTGGCCTGGAATCTGATGGATTTTACCGTTATACGCGGGCTATTGGCGGTAATGGTCTGGCAGTAGATTTAGGTTTCAATACTCGCAAGATCGGTGATTGGCAATATGGTTTTGCCGTAAACAATGTGATCGGCTTCATTAACTGGGGTAGTAATGACAATCTTATTGCCAAACAGATCGGACTCATTGAGGGATTGATCCCCATTCGGGATATGCTGCAGATATCAAGTGACAGCACCATATTTTCAGCCAGTACCATCTATAGCATGGAAATGGAGAATGTGAATGTCAGTGGTGCCTTTGCCAATTCTGACAGTATATTCCAACTTCAGCAGGAATCTGTGGCAACTCCAGATAGCATTCGAATGAATTACCCCGCCATGTTTCGATTTGGAGCAAGTTATCAGTATAAAAAGGATTTTATCCTCATGGCTGATCTTTCTGCCGGCCTGGATGACTACTACTTTGCTGACCGATCCTGGCGATTGGCCATTGCTACTGAATGGATTCGTTTTAAGATGATTCCTATCAGATCAGGTATGGCTTTTGGGGGGCCCTATGGACGGGAAGCATCTCTGGGTGCCGGTGTTCACCTGATCTGGTTCGATGCCGATGTAGCTATCAAGCTATTGGGTGGGGCATCCTTTGCCTCGGCCGAAGGCATTGAATTCGGGATCAATTTTCAATTTAAGCGCTGAACCAATCTACACTTGTCAGTTGGGATAAAGCTGGGTTCGCCTGGCTTATTTTTTTGCAGTTTGGATAAACAGCCAGGTTCCTGCCATAAATAGCACGACATCACCAAACCAGACCGCGTAAGCAGGATGTATGGAACTGTTGTAAGCGATTTTTTGCCCCCCAATGAGCAATATGTAGTATATAAAAAGAGCAACAACGCTTTTCCCTACACCAACGGCAAGATTCTCACGGGAGCCCTGCAGGGCAAAGCTGATGCCTAGGAAAATGACAATGAAACCCGTCATCACGAAAGCCAGCTTAAAGTGGTAGTCCACTACCCAGCGATGGGGGTTCAGTCCCAGCATTTTTTTCTTCTCAATGAAAGTACCCAACTGGAAGATGTTCATTTCATCCGGTCGTATCTGTTCCTTACGGATATCGAAGGGAGTAAGTGTAATGGGTAGCTCATCCAGAAGACTCATCTCTGAAAAAAGTAAACGTCCCTCCGCATCAAACCGTCGGTTAAGACCAGCGCTCTTCTGCCAGGTTCCCAAAGAATCATCCCATTGCAGAGTAGCGTAGTCCCAGCGTTCAGTGATTCCGGAATCCCGGTAGGCGAGAATAGAGACATCCCGACCAGTATTCTTCTTCACATCATAGGACTTGATCACAATAATATTTCCATTGAGATCCTGCCGTACGACTTCTTTAAGTTTTTTTGGGCTGCGGGCTGGCTTCAATATGTTACGAGTGATCTCTTTATGTTTATGATTAAAGGGCATAACTACCAGGTTCTGAAACACAAACTGGAACAGGGTGAAGAAAACACCCAACAGGAGTAAGGGACGGGCGATCCGGAGCATGCTGATGCCCGAGGCTCGCATGGCAGCGATCTCATAGTTTTTATTCAAACTCCCTAATGAGAATACCGTTGCCAGCAACATGCTCATGGGTAGCGCTGTATCGATAAAATAGGGCAGGCTAAAACCATAGTAAAGCAACATGATATCCCCACCGGCACCGGCATCTACAAAATTGTCGATCTTCTCTACAAAATCAGCAATGGTGAAAATACCTACCAGACTGACCAGAACGGTCCCCATGGTGGAGAAAAATGCCCGGATCAAATAACGATCAATAAGAGAAAGAAAGCCCAAGATTGATTCGCCGATTAGCGTTCCTGAATGAAAACAGTTTCGATGCGGATAGGTGTGGAGGATGAGATCACATAGCGATGAGTTTCAGTCAGAAACTGCTCATTTTTCTGGGGGATATGCCCCAGACTCTTGATCAGGTAACCGGCCAGGGTTTCATATTCACCCGGGGGAATTTCAAAATCATGCAGTTCATTCAATAGATCAATCTCAGCATTACCTTTGACCAGGAAACCTTTATCCAGCTGCTGAACCGGGGAGTCTTCTTCATCAAAAGCATCTGTAAATTCGCCAAATAGCTCCTCAGAAAGATCTTCAATGGTAATCAATCCGGCAGTGCCGCCATACTCGTCAATGACAATGGCAATGGATAGACTTTTACTTTGCATTTCCCCCAGTAGTTCATCGGCTGCTTTGGTCTCAGGGACAAAATAGGCTTCTCGAATGACTTCCCTCAGCTTGGTGGCACCCCGGAAAATATCATGAAGAAAGATCAAGCCTTTTATGTCATCAATAGTCTCTTCATAGACCGGAAGCTTTGAATAGCCCGATTCCATAAAGGCCGCTTCAACTTCTTCCAGGCTACTGTTAATAGGTATCGCGGTCATATCGGGTCGTGGGGTCATCACCTCACTGATAGATGTATTTTTAAAAGTAAAGATGCGTGCGATGGTTTGTCTTTCGTGAATATCAACACCGCTTTCTTCATTGGGGTCGTTGAACAGGAGGTGCAACTCTTCAATGTCGAGACTGGTCTGGCTTTCCACTTCGACACTACGCAGAATGTGTTTGCGATAGAAACCCAGAAGAAGGGTCATGGGGTAAAAAATAACTTCGGCAATGCGTATAAAGCGACCAAAGAACAACATGGAAGCATTGGGAAATTCCCGAAAAAGGGTTTTGGGGATGATTTCACCAAAGATCAGCACGCTTACGGAGATGATCAGCAGGACTAGCCATTCGCTGGATATGACCTGGATCAGCATAATGGTGGCAAAAGAGGTGGCCATAATGTTGGCGATATTATTACCCACCAGGGTTGCGGTAAGAAATTTTTCAGGATCAGTACTGGCTTTCAGGGCAGAGGCTGCCCCTTTTACCGATCGTCGTTGCCAGACCTCCAGTTGCAGCCGATTAGATGACAGGAGAGCGATCTCAGCTCCGGCAAAGATGAAACTGAGAATAAGACCAATCGTAGCAAGAATGAGCTCTATCATGTAAGGGGATTATAAGCTTTGTGGTTATGATTCATTTTCACGCGCAACATACTCATAATATAATTTGTTTCAAGTGGGAAGGTAGGGTTGCGCTTATAGCAAATTCAGTTCTAAAGGGTCTATTAATTTCAAAATATGGTTCATTATAATAATGCGTACCTGGATACAATCATTGAGATTGGGGGTCAATAAAATATTCTGGGGTACAAAGGGTTAAAGGTAAGGGTTATAGAGGCTGTGTTAGAATAGGGACAACGCTTACCCCATGCTTTAGCTTGGGGGTTAACAGATCGCTAGAAATTCAGGGCTTTAGCCCAACTGTGTAGCTGGTTGTCTTGGGCTAAAGCCCTTTTGGAGGTGCGTCCCAGCTCCCCACGCTAAAGCGTGGGGTAAATGATAAGTTATTGTTATTCATGTAATTGCACAAACATCAGAGATCACATTGTATCATATATTATTGTTTCTTAATACTTTATGAACGTGATCGAAAATCTTCTGTATTTTAGTGTTTTGTCGAATAGACCTGTCCAGGCAAACTGCTTTGTAGCTGCTATGGTTACTCTTTTTCACTGTGCAAGCAGAATAATAAGGATTTTCGAGCCAAACTTTCATTTTCCAGTAGATTCAATATTGACGAAACCGCAAAGAGTTCCTTACGGTTTAAAAATTATGAAATATCCCCTAAATCTTATAAAATCAACCACATATAGAAAATTTCCCTAAATCCATAAATATCAATACTCTGCGTCTCTGCGCGCTTTGCCTGCCCGCACGAAGTTATACGCAGGCGGGCGAGAGGTACTTTTTGCGAGACCATCAATATTGTACAATTGAATTAGCGCTCGTTTAGCATCTTTCTGTATCTGTTCAATTCCAGGTGAATTATAAATGTTATCAGATCCAATGATTACTTGTAGCTCATTTCTTGCTCTTCCTGTATCCCCCTGTTCAAAATAAATCCGGCTTAACCAATAGTGAGGAACAAGCAGAGCGGGGTAGTAGGTGAGAACCTGATGCAATGCAGCCTCAGCGCGGTTGTAATCCCGATTATCTATGTGGGCTTTCCCGAGAGCGATGTATTGATTCTTATCAGAGAAGCCTTTCTGGGATCTATTAAGATGCTTGATTGCCTTTTCAGCCTGACCTGTCTTTGAGTAAGCCGCTCCCAGATAGAACTCGAGTTCAAGATTGTACGGCAAATAGCTGCCAGCCTCTTGATAGTGCTTAATGCTTTGCTCCCAATTGCCTAGCTGTGCCGAATCCTGACCCTGTTCCCAGTGTAACTCACCAAGAATTTGTCTCAAGCTTATAATCCCCAGCAGAATAATCAGGGGTAAAATGACCACCAGCTTCCACTTTCTTTTCAGGACAGATACCCCGGCTGTTGTTTTTGCTCTGAGATCGGGGATTGAAACAACAATTGCCAACAGGATCAGAAAGACCAACTGTACAGTTAGGGAATTGAAGACATCCTCAACCAACGCATGAATCAGAATGGTAACCAGAGCAGAAGAGGTGGTGGTGAATATTCGGGTTTGCTCAGCAGGAAGTCTTCCAACTTGCCGTTTAAAGGAAGCAAAAGCTGAAAGACATAGAGCGGTGAATAACCCCAGACCCACGATTCCGGTTTCAGCTATAAGGTGAAGATATTGAGAATGAGCCGATTTCAAGCTGACTGCCAGATGGTGCAGGGATGGATCGGTTGCTTCAGCAAAGTAGGCCCCTTGATATTTAAGCCAGTACAATCCGAAGTTGCCGTGCCCAACACCCGTCCAAAGGTTATCTCTGATCATATTCCCGGTAATAGACCAAATGAATAGCCGTCCATTTGCTGAGTCCGGGTTGAGCTTGTATATTCCAATCAGGAAAAGGGTTATTACTCCTACTGCAAATAGGACAAAGATGGACATGATCAGTTTACGCGGCCTTAAAAAACGTAGATATCCAGAGATGAGGCTCCATTTGTAAATACCCGCACCAACAAGTCCAGCTACCCACGCCCCTCGGCTCTGGGTTAGAATGAGGGTTATAACTATTAGTACAAGTGAAAGCATCCACCACACTTTTTCGATCCTGACACTTTTCCCAATCAATAAATACAAAAAAGGCAACGACATGGCAAGGGAAGCTCCCAAGACGTTAGCTCCCCCCACCGTCCCGGTTACTTGAGATTCAAAACCCAGAAAATATTCGGAGGTCCAGGGAAATAGCTTGATGTATTGTAAAGCTCCGATACCTGACTGAAGGGTAGCCATTATGGCAATGATCTGAGCCATTGTGTAAATATTGGTCAATCGGTTCAATGTGGTTCGCGTCATGAGATAAAACAGCAGCATAAGCACTAATCCTTCAAGCCTAAAACCACTTTGGGGCCAGGGAGTATCAATAAGTGTACTCATGCCCTGCCAGGTAAACCAGGCAAGCAGCAACACGTCAATATTTCGCCATTTAATTGCTTTCAATCCAAGTGGGATAAGCAAAAGGAGTAGTGCAATTCCTAATCGCAGGACAATCAGCATAGCCATCATATGAAGTACCCTTTGCCAGATCAGAACCAAGTAAAGAAGCACTCGGAGCGCTTCCTAGCACCGGAGACGTATCATAACTGGAGGATGAATAGGCGCTCCATGTTGTCTCGCTATCCCACCAGTTCCATTCTGCTTCTGCAGTAGAATGATTGTAAGTTCTCAGGTTGTAAGTTCCATTATCATGGATACTGTTATCACCGGCCACCTGCTGATTATATGGGTCAGATGTACCCAAAAAAGGATCACAATAATAGCTGGCATATATACCATAAGAAGCATTATTGATAATCTCATTGTAACCTGGATTGTTGACCCCTGCATGCCCGAACTGCACATCTACATGATTATACATGTAAATTCCGTACCCGTTGGAGCTATCGATGGTATTGTTATACATCCTGGGAGTACTGGTACCATAGAAATACATCCCCCGATAGCTGTTATCCCGAATCAGGTTGTTGGTGAAAGTTGGGGAAGCATAAGTAGTACGCACTCCGTAGGTGTTTTTGACAAACTGGTTTGAATTGACATCAGAGCTATTGTAACGAGCATAATATCCATACGTGTTCATTCGAGAGATATTATTGCTGATGTTTGGGCTGGTACTGTAAGGATAAATACCATAGCAGGAATACTCTACAATACAATTATCCAGAATCGTCACATTATCATCTGAGGTACCAAAAATACGAATACCGTTCCAGTCATTTTTTGCAGGTGTTGCATCTGAGCTGGTGAAGGTGATGGGCGCTTCAGGGCTTCCGTTTGCCACCAGGTTACCGTTGATATCAAAAACAACCCGCTCAGAGCGATCAGGGAACCTCAAGACACTTCCCGGCACAATGGTGAGGGTCTTGCCGGTATTCACAAACACATCTTCATTGATATTATAAATGCCATACCATTCCGTATCCGCATTAATGGAAGTGGCTGTGGATAATGTGGTTTGGGGGCAGTAGTAAGCGCCTATTTCAGGGTCAGTACCATCAGGATCCTCATCAATAAAAAAATCCGGCCAGTCATCTGTATCATCATCAACAAATCCTGCATCAACTGCCGGGCTATCGTAACAGAGTCGCAGATCTCCAGTTGATGTATTAACGAATTTGGGATCCGCTGTTGTAGTACCGATATACCAGGTTGTACCTGAATTATGGAACAGATTATTATCAGATTCATACCCTTCGGATGTTTCAAGGTAAATTACCTGATCGTCAGGCAGCATCAGCGTTGGTGATTCGGAAAAAAGCGTATTCGTGATGTATAAATAATAATCACCAAAATAGGTAGCTGTTCCAGATTCTCTTTGGCAGTAGATACTGGTGCCGTTATTGTAGAAAGTATTAGCTCTGATTCCCAGGGTATTTATGGAATTGTTGCCGGACACCTTCGTTTCGAGCCGAATAAAAACAGCCCGATCTGCAATGTCGCTGAATTCGTTATGATGCAGCAGACCTGAGGTCGAAACTCCGGGATTATTAATATTCGTGCTATAGACAATCCCATTATCAAGATTGTGAAATTTGCTGCCACTGATCTCAAAAGTTGTATTGGAGACCGGCTCAATATTGAGAGCATAATTCAAATCTGAGAAGGTCACATCCTCAATTTCTATATTGGCATTGTCTCCTTCAATTGAAATACCGCAATAGGCATCAGAAAGCTGCAAATAGGTGATGGTGCAGTTTGCGCCATCACCGGTGATTTTGATAAGCTTGTCGAGTGGAACAGAGGGATGCTCAGTCATCGCGGCTGGAAAAGGCGATTGTCTCCCGGTGCTCTCGAAATTAACCGGACTCCCTGGTGTACCATTCACGGAAAAGCTTCCTGCTATATCAATAGTGACTCCTTCTGCAAATTGAATATTTGCGCCGGCAGGGATACTGATACTTTCATCGGTATGAATATTAATGGTCTTGTTCTGTATACTGTTTGACGCTGTGCCTGTATTATAAACCGCAGTAGCGGTTGCATCACCGGACAAAGCCTCAACAGTTGTCAAATATGATGTGGAATTCCCAAGTGTGATGGAATCACCGCTCCAATGACTGAATTCATAAAAATCATTGTTCTCATAATAAAATTGGCTGGCTTTAATCCAAAGCGTATCAGATGCTTCCCAAACACTGGCACCGCCACTAACCGATAGCTGGTTAAAATAAGGGAGGGGCGCTGAGGAGCTTGATGTAAAAACAACCGTTGTCTCATTATCAGTTGTAGTTGTTTGACCTACACCGTACAGAACATGGCTACCTTCCCAATGGTGAAAGATGAAGTATTCACCATTTCCTTCATCCGTGAATTGTGGGGCATTCAAATAGTAGATGGGGATACTATCAGAAAAATCATCATTCTGATCTTTAAAGACCCGACTACTGTTGTCACTTTGCATTTCAGCAACTGTTCGATAGATATTTGGCTGAATCCAATCCTCGGGATTAGCTGAAGGATTTGAAACATACCAGGGGTCTTTAAGTGATATTTCCGGTGAACCAGTGGGTAAGGTCAACTGAAACTGGTCATTGAAAAAGGCTGAGATTTCATATTCAGTCTCATCAATAAGAAACTGAGATAGTTGAATTGAGTAGCCTGATGCAGTAACACTATTCCAAGAATGGTGATGGAATTCACTTGCATTAAAACCAATGCTATCTGTCAGGGCAGTACATATATCTCCGGGATTAAGTTCTACAGGAGTCAGACTTCCTATATGCTCATGTGTATGTGCGGCATTATCATGATCAATAATACTCAGAGTACCACCCATATCGGCAGTTGGAGTTGGCAAGTGTCGATTTGCCAACATACCGGTAATAGTTGTTTTGTAGACAACTTCCAAAGTTGGAGCTCCGTTTAGATAAAGATTGTAAAAATCAGCTACATCATAAATTGTATTCCCGATTGAATACCCAAATCTTACATTCATAAATTGGGCTACTGGTGCTTGATCCACCATGTCTTGAAATACTGATACAAAATCAGGTAACAGAACTGATTGCTCTCCCGTCGGATCTATGTAATTACTGAAATCCACTGCTACTTGATCTAAAATATCTCCGGATCCAATTGCATCGTAAACATCGCAATCGGTATATGAACCCTCTGGGAAAGTGAATTCCTTTACAAATAGTGTATACTCTCCATTATCTGTAGGACCATACTGAATGTGACTACCAACTGCCATTTTATGCGATACACTTTGTATTTGATAGTAAGGTTCAAAACTCGAGTTGTTAAATTGCATTTGTGTGTAGTATCTAACAGTTTGATAGTCCGCTATTGCACTTTCCTGAGTAACAAACACAGGCTCAGAATCATATGTGCAATCATTCTCAAACTTGTTGTACTCATGTGGAGTTCCCATGTTTGACCAGAGTTCTGATTGAGTCATTGCCATGCTCAACAAATCATTGTAATCTGAGCTTCCTGGGTATCCTACCTCAACAAATCGATTGCCTGAATCGACGTAATGAATTGGCCCAGCATGTATTACCAGCTTCTCCAGTCCATTATCCAGTTGGAATGTTTTGGAGAAAAACCCTCTTTTTTCAATAAGTTCTGATTCACTTGCATTGAGGATTGAAGCACAAGCAAGCAGTATTAACGATATGAATATCTTTGATAATCTCATGTGATTATTCCTTTTGATAAGCGTATATTATTTTTAGAATTGGAGTTAATAGTGATTGAGTTACGAGCTCAATTACTTTTTTCACCTGTGCCCCGGTTCCGACATCATTCAACTGCTGTGAACCGGGGTGCTTTCTTCAAAGAAAGCCTGTAGGATAAAATTGTTTAGTTGCAATCATTTATCGATAACCTTTCACGATGAGAGCTCTATTTCCACCAAAACAATGACCGACCCTGACTACCAAGTTACCCTTTACATCCATTGCTTCTGTGGTAACACCCTGATAGTCAAACTGACCCCAGACACTGAAATCAGATGACCAGCTAACACCATTGAAATGAATAAGTTCTGACCTGGCAGCACATAAAAATATGTCATTTGGTGAATTAACATAGATTTGCCTAGGTGATATCCCTTCGTAATTTTGAGCCTCAAGCACAACAGAAGAAGAATCCGTGAGATAATTATATTTCCAAACACCTAAACCGCTGGCAAAGTAAGCCGTATCTCCTAATACATGAACTGTAAAGGGGGCTCCTACCGGCTCAGACCACGGTGAATCCCCTTCATAAATAGTTTTGGCAGAAAGATTGTTTATTTCTACAACAACTGATTCATAAAGTCTGCTAACACCACACACAAACACATACTCCCCATCCGGCGTTCCAGAAACTGAATAAAGATTTATCTCTGTCCCACTTTCAATCTTAGTAAACTCTGACCCATCATAGTGGACTATTGAACCATAGGAACCAACGAAATACATATTGCTTGAAGAAGTACCCCAACAGTATTCTGTGCTCACAGGTAATCCCATATTCTGGAGGTGATACATAGTCCACTCCTCACCGTTCCAATGTCTTGGAAAGCTGGAACACATCCAAATATCATCACTAGCAAAATAGAATATACTGTGCATTTCTGCTGTATTAACTATTTGCATCACCTCCCATTCATTGCCATCCCAGTGAGCCGCATTGTACTTTTTTCTAATGGTTGAATCCCCACTGGAATCCGGCTCCAGCATCCGGATGGTTCCCACCACCCAGATATCATTTTCATCCACAATCTCCACATCCCGCAGAATCGTGTAGTAGGTGCCAAAGGTATCAATAGTCCAGGTAAAGTCATGACTGGTCGTATCTAGAATACATACAGTTAAATCTTCATTCCAATGATACAAGGTATCACACTCACAGGATTCACCATTATTAACCGGGTGAGCGTTGGGGATGCAGGCGCAGGTGTCAGATTGCAATACCATGCCTTGTCCGCAGAGAGTTTCTGCCGGTGGGTTGGGACAAGCTGTTAGTAGAATTAAAAGTGTTAAGTTAAAAGTTAAAAGTGTCATGCCTCGAAAAGGTTGGGAAGTCTCAAGTCCTCGGATCCTGCCTATTGATGTGTGATCTGTCATATTATCATATCCTATTTTTTTAACTTTTAACTTTTAACTTTGACGAAGCCGCAAAAAGTTCCTTACGGTTTAAAAATCATCAAATACGCCCTAACTCATTTAATATTAACAACATAACGCAAATACTCCTAAATCCATAAATATCAATACTCTGCGCCTCTGCGTGCGAGAGGGACTTTTTGCGAGGGCGTCAACTTCTCACTTAAAAATATTCCTGTCAGTTTCATATCAAGGAATACCAAACCGGAAAGGCATCTTTTAACAATAAGTGGTTTTATTTCGGATAAAATATTCATCTATCACTGCAAATTGATAATTTATGGATAAATATAGCCACCAAAATGATAACAGCAAGATATATATCGTAATATTGGTTATTATCTATATTGGGGGGGGGTATGAGACAGTTTCAATCATATATATCTTCACAGAATCGCTAACTTTATAGTGTAACCAACTCCCATTTCGAGAACCTCAATGTCCGTCCCCGCTCGTTTAATATCCGCCGGGTTAATAGATGAGGAGGTGCCCCAAATGGCACTTCCCGGACTGCCACTTATGCCTGATTCAGTTAAATTATTCTGTGTCCATTCAACGCCATCCCAGTGAACTGGATAACTATATTTTGGTTCTTCCCCTAAATGCGTACCTGGGGTCATAGGAAGAAGCGTCAAAATGGTGAATGAGACCTGATTTATCTGCTAAAGAAATATCCCGAAGG
>JAYEKW010000146.1 GCA_034716895.1 Candidatus Neomarinimicrobiota bacterium | reverse complement strand
CCTGCAGCTGAGATCAAGGAGCGCGTGACCAATGCATCTGAGATCCTGGGTATCACGGAGTATCTGGACCGTCGGCCAAAAGAACTCTCCGGTGGTCAGCGTCAGCGGGTGGCTGTGGGTCGTGCAATTGTACGCAACCCGGCAGTCTTCCTGTTTGATGAGCCCTTGTCCAATCTGGATGCAAAATTACGGGTGCAAATGCGGACTGAGATCAAAAAGCTGCATGCCAGGCTCAAGACCACCATGATCTATGTGACCCATGATCAGGTTGAAGCCATGACCATGGGTGATCGGATCGTGGTCATGAAGGATGGTTATCTCATGCAATCAGAGGCTCCCCTTGAGCTTTACACCCGACCTGCCAATAAATTCGTGGCTGGTTTCATCGGATCACCCTCTATGAACTTCCTGGATGTAAAGGTTACGATAAAAGATGGTATCCATTTTAGCAGTGATCAGCTCCATCTGAGTTATCCTGATGTGGATTACCAGGGACTTGAGGAATATTCAGGAAAAGAGATCACTTTGGGTGTCCGTCCAGAGCATCTGGAACTGGCTGATCAGGGTGAGGGTATCCAGGCTGAGTTGGAGGTTAGTGAGTTGATGGGCAGTGAATCCTATCTGTACACTTCTGTTGGTGATATTCAGGTTGTGGCCCGGGTGCAGGCTACTCACCAGCCCAAGACTGGCGAACTGCTCAATTTTATCCCCCAATTTGAACATCTTCACTTTTTTGACTTAAAAACTGGGGACAGGATAGATTAAATTGATTTAGACCAATTTCAGTTCTAAAGGGTCTATTAATTTCAAAATATTTTAGTGTTTCACGATCTTCATGTTTTCTGCATAGCCATAGCTATGGATAAAATATTAAGTGAAGTAAAACGGTAAAAGATGAAGAAATTACAGGCCATTTGGAGCTGAATTTGGTATTAGACCTGTTTTCAAGCGCGAAGCGGTCAAACAGGTTTCAGGTTCGCAGTATAATACCTGGAAAAAAATCTCAACTACAGGATAGAATGAAACCAGTTTAGCCTCTGCTTTGCTGTGTCAGCAACTGGATAGAGCAAAACCTGCACAAAATGCACAATGCATTGCGCAAATTGTGCAATGCATCAACTCGCTTCTTTACTAAAATCACACGCCATGCTTTAGTATCTTTGAATAAACAAACCGTCTATTTTTTTTGTTAAACCTAAACATTGATTATCATTAGGTCATGATCACAGCTGTGGTGTAGAATGAGGGTGTCAATAAAACAATAAAAACAATATGATATAGCAGTTATGCGCGTGATGTTGCACTTGCTGCGATGTTAAACGGATAACTGGTAATGGGCTAAATAATTCATCCTCGGATTATTATTGACAAGTCACATGTCAGCAGGTATAATAGGACAAACGATTGTGCAAAACAAGTAGTGACCAGCATAATGATGGTCGTTCAATATGTAAGGGGCGGTTTCCTTGGTTCAGAACAAGCAAATTACTTTAGACAATATCGCTGATCAGATCGGTGTGTCCTGCACAACGGTTTCCCGTGTACTCACAGGTCAATCAAAAAAGTACCGGATCAGTGATAAGACTACCGAGCTCGTTCAGCAAACAGCCAGGGAGTTGGGCTATTTTCCTGATCAGCTTGCCAGGGCACTGAGAACCAAACGCACCAATACCATGGGCTTGATAATTCCAGATATATCGAATCCATTTTTTTCCACCATTGCCCGAAATATTGAAATCCAAGCCCGTAAAGTTGGGAATTCAATTATTCTGGCAGACAGTCAGGAAGATACCCAACTTGAAATTGAATCGATTCGACTGCTCCAGAGCCGCAAGGTGGATGGTCTGATCATTTGTCCCGTTGGTGAAGAAAGTGCTCATCTGAAAAGTATTATCAGTAGTGGTCTGCCCATGGTCATTATCGATCGTTATTTTCCTGATCTTAACTGTGCTTATGTCGTCTCTGATAACTACCAGGGAGCTCTGGAAGCAGTCAAGTATTTCTTTGAAATGAATCACAGATCGATCGGTTATATCCAGGGACGTATCAATACATCGGTCAATGATGAGCGCATCAGAGGATATCGAGATGCACATAGTCATATTGGAGAACCAGTTGATGAAACGCTTATCGTAGGCGATAGTTTTGGGAAAAGAAATGGTTACATCGGTGCCAAAATTCTGCTGGCCAAGCACCCACGACCAACTGCAATTTTTGCGGCAAGTAACCTCATTTCTCTAGGTGCCATGACCGCCATACAGGAAGAGGGCCTAAAGATACCAGATGATATCTCCATTATTTCGTTCGATGAACAACCCTATTCTGAATATCTGGCTACTCCCATGACCACGGTAGCGCAGCAAACATCTGAAACAGGTGAGATCGCCTTTAAACTGTTGCAGGCTCAAATTCAAAACGATGAGAAGCAATCTGCTGATGGCATTGTTTTACCGACTGAACTGGTTTTTCGTAAATCTGTAAAAAAATTAAATCTTCCAACATCGACGCGATGAACTGGAAATAAAAAAAGGGAATGCGTGATCAAAAATGCGGTGTGCTGACAAAAGCAACCGCGTCATTTGTGATAGTCATCCC
>JAYEKW010000145.1 GCA_034716895.1 Candidatus Neomarinimicrobiota bacterium | reverse complement strand
GGTAAATTAGTACCACTCGGCTGAACACGTTACCGTGCTTACACCTGTGGTACTAATTTACCGTGAGGCTTGATCAATATTATTCTAACTCTAGTTCGCATATAACGCACTACTCAGCTTTTTCCCATACTTTGTCAATCCTGGCGCTTTTCGCAAGAAAAGCGACTCTGACAGGTGATTTACTGAAAAGAAATCACCGAGAAGATAAAGATTTTTGATTTTTCGACGACTTTAGCACAGGGGAAACACCCGATCCCATTCCGACCTCGGAAGTTAAGGCCTGTAGCGCCGATGATAGTGCATTCTTTGAGTGTGTGAAAGTAGGACGTTGTCGAGAAACCTTGAAGAGCCCCGAATCCTGAGATTATCGAAGGACGGGGCTCTTTCTATTTTTATGAACTCAGAACCTTCGAACAAGGAATGTCGGATAATGAAGTATGTCTCAAATCAACCGTCGTTATTCGAATTTCGATATTCAAAGTACAGTGGAGATTACCGCTCATCTTTATCTGGCCGACCTCATCGTGGCAAAGCTTTGCGAAGACAGGCGAGAGGTAACCTCAAATTGACATTCATATCCTTAACACATTTTAACGTCAATTTCATCGCTGAACGGTTGTTTATCTCTATGTCACTAACTAAATTCCCGCTAATATGGAAGATGATATGGCGCACGCAAGTATGATTTGCATGACTTATATTGCTTCTATGCAGGAGGAAGCTATGAAAAAGATTTATTTACTAATTATTCTTATTTTTGGCGTGTCACTTAGCGCTCAAACGATAACCGTAACGGCTCAACCTGACCTGGCCGAATGGGATATCATCTACGCAGCCGATGTAGAAGCAAGCTATGGCTCAGGAAGCCCACTTATCTTCGGCTATCGTATAGATGCTGGTAGTGATACCGTCAGGGACATGCGACTGGTTGTTTCAATGACAGCTACTGTTGAATACCTCGGTCTAAATCAAACCACTATTTTTAGCGTTGATGCTACCCTTGATCTGTTAGGTCCCATTTATATCGATAATCGACAACTTGACCTGAACACCGCCAGCGATGGTTTCCGTGATGAACTCGGCAATGAGATATCATTTAATACTTACACTTTTGATGCTATCAGCGGCGATGAATTTGAATCACTGAGAAATCAAGTGACCTCCAATCTGAAAATGCCCGATGGCCAATATGTGTTTAATCTTAACATTACGGCACCTGGCTATTCCGTTGATTATATCGGATTTGATCCACACAAGATCATCATCATCGAGCAACCTGCTAACATCGATCTAATATTTCCGCCCCTGGGCTACGAGTTTATCAGTAATACTTATCCAAACTTTGAATGGAATTCTACCGGCTGTGATGATTACTACATAAGAATCTGTGAGTATAATCCGATTCAACACAGCTCCCCCGCAGATGCCATTCAAAGTGAAGCCTCCTTTCCATTTCCGGATGATGGCTCATTCGTGTCCATGGGAAATAATTTTCAACTTGATTATTCAGCTGTGAATGGACGTCCTCTTGAAGTTGGTAAGGCATATGCCTGGCAGGTTAAAAAAATGTGTCAGACAACCGGTGCGGCTGAAGAATCCTATAGTGAAATATATGGCTTCACGATCACCGAAGCTGGTCAAACCATTACACCCTGCCAACAGCAGCTACGGAATGTTCTTGGCGATAGTCAGTACAATATTCTATTTGGACCCAACGGCCCACTGGAGGGCTATGGCGAATGTGCTGAGATCACCCTCGATGGTGAGAATATGAACACAACTGACTTTGGGGCTCTCCTGGTTCAACTAATGAGTGGAGCCTATGAGATTGAAAGCATTACGACACAATAGAGGGCTTATCATGAAATATTATAAGAAAATAGCATTTATTACCATTCTCCTGGTCCTTGTGTCAGCCGATGCTCTTGCTCAGGAACCCATCGGTGTGATTGCAAAATCACGGGGAACTACATTCCATAAAAAATTTAATGCGGATGACTATAGTCCCAATGCCGTGATGGGTACCCAACTAAAGAATCATGACTGGATCAAAACCGGAGAAGATGGTTTTGTGGCAATCTTTTTCCTCGACGACAAAAGTCAGCTCAAAGTCAAAGGGAACTCAGAGATGGAGATCCTGGCAGCTGTTGAACGAGGCAAGATATCTAAAACGATCTCATTGGATTATGGCACTGTAAAAGCCACAGTTAATAAGCAAAAAGGTGAGTTTCGGATCGCTACACCCACATCAGTGGCATCGGTCAAAGGCACGGAGTGGTGGGTCACCAGTGATGAGAATGGTGATTTATTTATTGTTGTTGAAGGTATTGTCGAAGTCGAGAATCTGATTAGTGGCACCGTCCAAAACGTTGGTGCTGATGAAACGGCTGCTTCCAGCCCGGATGGAACTGTCGAAGTCGAGGACACAGAAGAAGAAGATGTTCCCGACGATCCTGAGGAAGAAGGCGAAGAAGAAGAAACGGGCAGTACTATTCACGAACTTCGGATTCGCATGGTCAATGAAGAAACTAATTCTGAAAAATTTATCATAATCGAATACGCTGAATAACACTACCCTGACAGATATCTGACATGAAACGGTTACTTACCATACTGCTTGTGGGGATAGGGATTAATGCCTTCGCGTTGCAACAGCAAGGCGAGATCATCCATATTCCTCCCCAGGAAGCTATCGAGGGAAGCTCACTTACTCTTGAAGCCATCTATACCGGAGATTTGGATCAGATTGAAAAGGCCAAGATTCTCTATCGGCTGGCTGGACAAGTAGGATACCTGGAAGAGATCATGACTCTGGGAGAATTGGAGCTTTCAGGTGATCTGCCTGGTGAGATCATTGGCGCCCCCGGAATTGAATATGTGATCGTTTTGAGTATGAAAAATGGCGGACTCGTAGCATTTCCCCTTAACGATGACCCTCTTACAAACCCGCAGTATGTTGCCGTTTCTGAGCCAGGGCTTGCTGATAAGACAGTTGCTACAGGCGAGAATTTCGGTGAATTGATCATCTTGACTCCTGACCCTGGAACCATAGTTCCCTATGGCGAACCCATGATCATCGCAGTTTCTCTATTTAATCTTGAGAATGTTGATATTAACTCAGTCAGGGTTTCTTTTGATAATGTGGATGTTACAGCCTATTCCCTGGTAACTACTGATCTGATCACTTATAAACCAAATGCCCTGAGTGCTGGTAAACACAATATTTTCATTGAGGTCTCAAATATCTATGGTGTTCGCCTGTCATCAACATCCTGGAGTTTTAATATCCGTAGTCAGGCACAACAGATCTTTGATAGGCGGGTAAACGGAAATCTCACGCTTAGCCAACGAGAGGATCTGATCAATATCAGTAACACGGAGATCGATTCAGTTATCGGTGTTGATACTGTTTCCGTGCCAATCTATCTGCCCACATCTCAGAGAGTTTCTCGTGCTGATTTCTCAACCAATATCAGTTTTGACTGGGCTAAAATTAAAATATTTGGAAACCTGACTACCAAGGAGGATTCAACACTTCAGCCCCGGAATCGCTATGGGATCAAGGTGAGAACCTCTTGGTTAAAATATACTTATGGCGATGAAACACCCATGATGAATCGGCTGGCTCTTTGGGGCAAACGAGTACGTGGACACAATATCGATTTGCGCTTCAAGTATGTTAACCTGCATGTGGTTACTGGACAAACAGCGCGTGCTATTACCGGTGTCGCCAAATTCGATAGCACCGGCGCAGAGTGGAAACGCACTGGTTACAGTTTTGAGCGTGGTTTGTTTGCTATTCGTCCCAGTATTGGTTCAGGAAAGAATTTCCAGCTTGGGATGTTTTTTGTACACACCAGAGATAGTGTCAATAGCGTTGCAGCCCGCCCCACCTGGTGGGATGGAACAACATTTTCTGAGGAGCTGATCGGGGAATCAGGTATTGTCACGGTTCCATTCGGGGCAGATACTTTTACACTGGATGACAGCACACGCTCAATCCAATATTTTATGAATGGAAGTAACCCTGAAGACAACATCGTTGTGGGCTCAGATCTAAAGCTAGCCTTTGATAATCATCGCTTTGTCATGTCAGGTAGTGCCGCGTTCTCACTTCACAACAGGAACATTCTCGATGGACCGCTTACCCGGGCGCAACTTGATACTTTTGGATTACTCTCAGATACAACTTATGATGACACGATCGGTTCAGGTACGATAGACTTGCCCCTGTCGCTTATTGACGAAGCCCTGGCCGGTAAATTGGACTTTTTAATGACTGATGGAAAATTCGATCCAGGTAATCTGTCTGATTATTTTATCATCAACGAAAATCTGATTCTACCCATAGATATAGATAATATCACAAATGGAAATACTCTTGCTGGACTAACAGCCCTGGCTCTACACTTCTCAACCAAGCTGAACTATTATGGTAATTTTATTCATGTGGATTATCATCATGTTGGTCCTGGATATAAGGCACTTGGCAGTCCCGTATTGCGATTAGATGGCAAGGGGTGGAATGGCTGGAAGGTTACCGATAAGATTCGCATGCTCAATAATATGCTGTATCTGAATTTGGGCTGGCAATCGTATAAGAATAATACAACCTCTCAGGATCCCATCGCCAATCCGCGCTTGGAACAGAATGCTTTTAGCGGCGGGATCTCACTCAATCCGGGTCGCGGCCTACCTACTATTTCAACTAATATGAAGTTTTTCACTCGCGACAATAATATCGATGATACAACCCACACCGTGCAAATGCTGGCATCTGGTGTGGATACCATTCTGGTTACGGACAACCGCGAGCTTAACGAATCACTTAGCTCAAATGTGAATTTGACCTACAGTCTGAAACTGGGTCAGATCGAAAACACCTTCTCATTTAACCTGATGCGTTCAAACATGAATAACGCAGTTGTAGATCGCGAAGGATTGTTAAGGTCTTCAAGCCTGTATGGGCTCAATCTCAGATCATCTTGGGGAATTCCCCTTACTACGACCATCTCTGTTCGTAGTAATCAAAGTCAACTCTATGAGAATGATGACCCAAGCTATCAGGGCAATACCTTTAGTACTTATCGTCTTGGAGCAGGTTACCGACTCTTTAGCAGCCATCTCATTCTTAGAGGAAGCCTGCAGTATATGACCTTTGAAACAGAGAAATATGTTGAGGATGTGCTGACCTCTGCCTTAAAAACTCAAACAAATCTGCAGCTCAATGGTCAATATTCTTTCCGCCCCGTTAATATTGGTACTTCAGTGATCAAGTCCAGGGTCATTGGCAGCTATGAACAGCGTCAGTATATCAGCGATTATACAAATTATACTGATAATACAGTTTCTGCTCGTTTTGAAATGACATTCTAGATATCCTCAAGCAGATAACCCAACTCACTCCCTTCACCCTTCACCCAGCATATTCAAGTTTCAAGTACCCACCCAAATGATTACCTTGGTCACCGAGCAATAATTTAAAAACCGGAATCCCTCATGATCAAAAAATATGGCATTGGTGTTTTGTTCACTGTTGTAGCCATCATTCTGGCTCTTATACTTCAGATTTTTGGTCTACTCGACCTTGCAAATTTCAAAATTCTGGACTTCAATTTTCAGCTACGTGGCCCGCTCTCATCCTGGGCTTCTCACCAGGAATATCCAAATGATAGTCTTGATGTTGTCCTCGTCGATGTTGATGATGAAACTTTTCGCTTGTTAGGAGAGATTGGTTGGCCCTATCCCCGCGGTGAAATATGGGATAGAACCATAAAAAACCTGGCAGATGCAGGTGCCAAGGTAGTGGTCTTTGATATCCAGTTTGATGCACGTGATGCACATACTGCTCGTGTTTTATCTGTTTTTAATGGCGTATTGCCTGAAGGTTATACTGATGGGGATCAGGCAATAGTGGATGCCATTGAATATGCCCGGGAGAGAGGCACCGAAGTGGTCATGGCTTCCACTATAAAATCTGAACCCTCACGTATTCCACCTCAGATCCTGATCATACCCAACGATGTTATCATGCAGGTGAATCCGGATCATGGTCTGGTCGATATCGAAGAGGATAAAGATCACTTTACTCGTCGTTACCCGGTATTCAGTGCCATGACCCATGAACCTGATGTATGGCGACTTTCATTGGGTATGAAAGCAGTCAAGTACTTCCTTGATATCCCAGATGAACCAGGGTTGACCTTTGATGCCGATATGAGTGAGTTTATTTATGGTCCTTTGCGCATCCCTACTTATGGATCAGACCATCCAGGCTTTTTAACCAACATTTACGGACCAGCCTCCCATTCTCGGATCGGCGCGTCTGAACCCTGGCAGACCTTTAAACGCTTTCCCTTGGTTTGGATCATCGATACGGAGGATTATGATCTGCCTTCTTATGAAGAGGATACGAACTGGATGTCCAATTTTGATCCTTCCAGTACCTTGAATATGATGATGAGCTTGATGGATCCCACTCACCAGGTCTTAGAAAGCCCCTTTAAGGATAAGATCTGTATCATTGGTGTTTCGGTAGAGGTTATGCACGACTACAAATCTACTGCATTCTTTGATTATCTGGGAGCACCAACCCTCATGCCAGGTTTTGAATATCACGCTAATGCTACGCAGACCCTGTTGGATCAAAATTTTATTCATGTTCTGGGAAATACAATCGAATTCACCTCTGATTCTGCAGTATCACAAATAGTCCTGATCATTCTGGCCGCTTTTATTGCGTACCTGATCATTGTCTTTTTTGATCCACTCTGGGGTGGGATGTTGGTCGCATTTGAAGCTACTGTTTTGTTTAGTATTAGTGTGGGCCTGTTCACAAGGGATCAATTATGGCTGTTTAAATGGATATCCGGAAATTCTGAAGCGATTCAAATGCCACCACCAGGTGAGACGCTGTTTGTTCCTATTATGGCACCACTGGCAGTAATGGCCCTGACCTATTTGACCAATGTACTTTATAAATACATTTTGGAACAACGAGACAAACACTTTCTCAAAGATACCTTTGGTACCTACATCGCTCCAGAACTTATCGACCAGATGTATGAACAAAAGCAAGAACCCAAACTGGGTGGTGATGCCGGTATCCATACCGCTTTTTTTACAGACATTCAAAGTTTTTCCAGTTTTTCAGAAAAGTTAACTGCTGAGGAAGTCGTTGAATTACTGAATGAGTATCTAACCTCAATGACTGATATCCTCCTGGAGAATAAAGGTACTCTGGACAAATATATTGGTGATGCCATCGTCGCTTTTTATGGTGCCCCGGTCCCGGTGGATAATCATGAACACATGGCCTGTCTGACTGCTATAAATATGCAGCTTGGATTGGATGAGCTTCGTAAAAAGTGGCAATCAGAAGGTGACCGTTGGCCAGAGATCGTCCATCATATGCAGAATCGTATTGGTATCGCTACAGGTGATATGGTGACAGGAAATATGGGGTCGGCCATGCGCATGAATTACACAATGATGGGTGATATTGTGAACACTGCCGCTCGCCTGGAATCAGGCGCTAAACAATATGGGATCTACATTCAGGTTGCTGAAGCTACTTATCTGGCAGCCAAAGATGGTTTTGAATGGCGAGATCTGGACTATGCCATCGTTAAAGGGAAGACCGAACCGGTCAGAGTCTATGAACTCATATCCACTAAGGGTAATCTGCCAGATGGATATGCTGATATGCTCCACACCTACAACCAGGCTCTGGAACTCTACCGAAATCAAAAGTTTGTTGCTGCCCTGGAAGCTTTTAAAACCTCAGATGCTAAGGAGGATATGTTTCCCGGACGCAACACAAATCCAAGTCGTATGTATGTAGAACGTTGCAAAATATTTATGGAGAATCCGCCAGACCCGGATTGGGATGGCTCCTGGTTGCTTACTTCTAAGTAATAAGGAATAAGGAAGAGGGGATAGGTCGCAAGTTTTCGAATCTCATCAAACACAGCTGTCGAACTCGAGGCGGTTACTTCATCAATTGGTATAAGAATCACCAACAGCACCACACACTTTCCCAGCTATACTCTATTTCTATTAACTCGTGTCCATATAAAAAAGCACCACCACAAATTCCCAATTCCCAATTCCCAATTCCCATTTCCCAATTCCAAATTTCCAATTTCCAATTTCCAATTTCCATTTCCCATTTTCCATTTTCAACTTTCAATCTCTGCTTCCCCTCATATTTTCCACCCATGAATAAACCTGAATCTAACCGTGGAAAAATACTCTGGGCAGATGATGAGATAGACCTGCTCAGATCCCATGTTCTCTTCCTGGAAGGGAAGGGCTTTCAAGTTACCACTGTCACCAATGGTGATGATGCCATCGCCCTGTGTGGACAACAACGTTTCGATATTGTCCTCCTTGATGAGAACATGCCCGGGAAAGAAGGACTGGAAACACTGGCTATCCTGAAAGCTGAATTTCCAGCTTTACCCATCATCATGATCACCAAGAATGAGGAAGAGAGCCTCATGGAAGAAGCCATCGGTAGTCATATCTCTGATTATCTTACCAAACCGGTGAACCCTTCTCAAATTCTCCTGGCCATTATTAAAATTCTTGAAAATCGTCAGATTAAACAGGACGCGATTTCAGAGAAATATCTCCAGGCTTTTACCCGGCTCACCCAGCGTATCGAAGATAACCCGAGTCATCAGGACTGGATCGACATACACAATCAACTCTCCGCCTGGGAGTTGGAATTGGATGATTATCCAGACCTGGGTTTTGATGAAATGTTGTTGCAGCAGCAACACGAAGCCAACGATCTGTTCACCCGCTTCATTAAATCAAATTACGAGACCTGGGTTAATGGCATTCCTGATGAACGCCCGACCCTCTCACCTGATGTTTTTTCAAACTCAGTAAAACCCCTGCTGGAGCAGAACAAACGGGTTCTTATGCTCATAATCGACTGCATGCGCTGGGATCAGTGGTTGACATTGGAACCTCTCCTCTATCAGGATTATCAGATCACACGGAATGGCTATTATTCTTTATTACCCACTACTACCGAATACAGTCGCAATGCCATCTTTAGTGGACTTTTTCCCGATGATATGCAGCGTTTTCACCCCGAATGGTGGAGTGGCCGGGATGAACACAGCCTTAATCGTCATGAAGAAGATTTTCTCCATGAAAATATCCGAAGATCAGGTCTGGAGCTTAAACCGCAAGCCAAGTATAAGAAAGTTCTCAGTAATCGGGATGGCATTCAGTTTGCCAAACAGTTTGCTTCCTGGGGGAATCAGCAACTGGTTGCACTGGTTGTAAATCACGTTGACCTGTTGGCTCATCGAAGAACAGATTCCTCATTACTAAGAGAGATCCTGCCCAACGAAGCCAGCTACCGCGAAATTGTACGCGCCTGGTTCAATAATTCCTGGATCAAGGATGTGCTGGCAAGTGCAGCAAAACAAGGTTTCCATGTAATTGTAACTTCAGACCATGGCAGTGTCCGCGTTCAACAGCCCACCCAGATACTGGCTGACCGGGAAGCCTCAACCAACTTGCGCTTTAAGCAGGGACGGAATCTAAAGCCAAGTCCCAAGGATGCCTGGTATCTGGATGATCCGAAAAGATTGCGTATTCCCTCCACTGGACCAAGTGACACAATGGCCATTGCCCAGAAAATGTATTATTTCCTCTATCCCAATAATTTTAGAAAATTCCAAAATAAATTTGCTGATACCTATCAACATGGGGGACTGAGTATGTGGGAAATGCTCATACCCTTGGCACATCTGGAGCCTAAATAGTGCCTGCATACCATTTTAAAACACAGAGTGCAGCTGAAACCCAAATGCTGGCTAAGCGGATCGCAGCCCAGTTAAAGCCTGGTGATGTATTGGCCATGAGCGGTGATCTGGCCAGTGGCAAAACCACCTTTACCCAGGGGTTGACAGCTTATTTTGAAGTTGAAGAATACACCCTCAGTCCTACATTCACCTATATTAATGAGTACCATGGAAAAGATCAGGATATTGTCCATATAGATGCTTATCGTCTTTCAACTGGAGCAGAATTGATTTCCATGGGCATCTGGGAATACTATGAGTCAGGAGCGATCATTATTATTGAATGGGCTGATATTGTTGCAGATGCTATTCCTGCAGATGCCATTGGCCTTCGTTTTCGTCATGTAGGCGAATCTGGGGATGAACGTGAGATTCTGATAAATTCACCCCGTGTCCTAGAGTCGATCTGATGGTCATTGCTTGCGATACCTCCTCCGTGGTTTGCTCTGTAGCAATTGCTGACCAGGATCAGATCGTTTTTCAGAGGGAAGCCATCGGTGGTCAAATTCATATCGAAAAACTATCACTGTTTCTCCAGGAAGCATTGGACTTCTGCAAAGTGGAAGGCAAAAAGGTTTCCGCTTTGGCCCTGGCTATCGGACCTGGCAGCTTTAATGGCCTTCGCATCGGTCTGGCTACGATGAAAGCCTTAGCCCTGGCCCGTGAATTACCCCTGATCCCAATTGTGAGTACTGATGCTATGGCTTTAGGTTTACGCCAACAGTTGTCAGGTCGCTGCCGGGCGGTCATCTTTTCACATCGGAATTTTGTCCACTATGCTGATTATGATTTGGGAAATGAATACCCCCTCGTTACACCGACATTTCATTATGGACCTTGGGATAAGTTACCAGACCCAGATATTGACCACTATTTTGGCACTGCCGATCGAGGATTTGCCCAATGGCTCAATGAAGATCAAGCAACTGGATCCATCAAAGATAGATTCCATCATCTGGCTGCTGATGCAGGACAGGTAGCCTTTCTGGCTCAATTGCGCCACAATCAGGCAACCCCGGATCTAGATCAGTTGGAGCCCTTCTATAATGCTGAATATGAAGCCAAAAAATGGATTCCACCCACTTTTTAGGTTACCCTATACCTGAAATTTCGCTGATTTCAATAGCTGTCATACAAATCATTCTCAAGCCTCGATCCAAATATTTTCTGGCTCTTCCCCTAAATGCGTACCTGGAGACGAGGATGTCAGGGATATAAGGGTATAGAGGCTGTGTGAGAATAAGGACAACGCTTACCCCATGCTTTAGCTTGGGGGTATGATAACCTACTATTACCTAG